>JAKEIK010000233.1 GCA_022545895.1 Nitrososphaeraceae archaeon
TAACAAGAACTTGGAACATTTTTTTCAGATCTGATATAGCTTGGCAAGTAAATTAACAATGGAGCAAAATTCATTTGTCTTTAAACTAAGTCTTGATTTGATTTGTGCGACAATCAGCCTCGTCTTTATTTTGCCATGGGATCAAGTTGTACTATATATTAGACAGAAAGCAAAGAGCAATCCCCAGATAATTTACTACTGATACTTGAGGAATTAACACCTAAATTATCCTACAATTGAACCTCGTGATCAAAAAGCAAACACATCTGCAAACTTCATGGGTAGTCCATTCTCCTGTTAAAGCATTCATTGATTTCACTTTCTTCCAAATGAAATATCTATCCGAGCGTCAGTCCATCAGAGACAAGTGGATGATCAACACTAAATATTAAGAAATTGTGAATGCTGTTACTGCTAAAGTCAGATGGACTGGTAGTAAGTATATTGATAAAATAAATTATAATAAGAAAACAAAATAAAACTACGATTAGAAGAAAAATTCTTACTTTTAGATCCTTGAAGCTACTTCTGTTTTTTGGGTGAACGTCATGTTCCGATTTATTTTGGGGAGATTTTCTAAATGGTGATGTGGATCTTATTTTTTTAGAATTTAATAATGGAATTTTCTTTATGGTTGATCCATCTAAACCGTTCTTTCTTGCTTCATACAATATAACATGCTTTCCATCCTTCGAAATATTCTTAAACGCGGACAGTGCCTGAGTATAGTCCTCAAATTCTCCACTAGATGATTTTGATTCTACTATCCAATTTATCACTAAATTCGAAGACTCCTCATCGTCCTTCAATTCTTTTTGTAAGTATAAACTAGAGATAATATAAAATAATTGGACGCAAAAGGTCGAGTTATCTCTATGACTTAGACCTTGCCATCTGAAACCCCTGATTATGGTTAAGCAGTTTATGATAGCTTTGTTGCTTAGATTCATCCTCTAACTCTTTGGTTATCACCAGAAATCTTTATTTTGGATGGAGTAGTATCTCTATTACTAACTTCATCGGAAACAAGCATTTAGGAGTACCCTCCTATTACTTCATAAGGTTGCAAGGCTTGGGGACCAGTCTTGGTGGGCGAATCCCCAACCTTCATTGTATATTATTTGGGCATTTTTGTACTGATTATTCTAATACAGACCAATTCGGAGATTTAATTGTCTAATTGCAAGATTAGCGATTGGTGCCGTTATAAGTTGGTGGATTTACAATAGACAGAAGACCTCGAAGAAACAAGATACCACTATAGAACACTTGTTGAGATTAGAACGGAAGATGATACAATTGGAAAATAACATGTTAGAGAGAATACTCGAATTGGACCAAAAAATTGATTCTACTCATGAAAAAAAGTAGTTTATTAGCCGCAAGAAGCAAATGCTGATAGTAATCTGTTCATAAAATTAAGAGTATGTTTTTCCCTCAAATAAGTGAAACTAGACCTAGAACAAAGAGCATGTGTTTAATATATTAGTCAATATATTTAGTTGTCAATTGACTTTGCAATCCCTTCTAGGAACGAAAATGAATGAATGAACTAGAATTAAAAGACTTATTTGTTAGTTCACTAGAATCGGGCCATATTTTTGACAATAAGAATCGCAATTTGCCTTTTATAAATCCCAAGAATGAAATTAGAATTAAAAACGAGGGTTACTTCGGTCAGTTTGATTTGGTAATTGCAATTTTGCACAAAAATAGTAAGAGTTTACAAGCTTCAAGCGAATTAGAATCTTATCAGAACATTCTCATGAGAACGAATCAGCTGACTGAGCTTGCCCGGAGTGAAAAACGTAGGATTGACTGTATATCATTTTATCCAGTAGAACTGAAATCGAGCAGGGATGTTTTAGACGGGCGTTTGCCGAATCAAATAATGAATGCAATTCTCACTTTTGGAAGGTCTATGGTTGTTCTCGATAGAAAGCATATCAAGAGAGCTTCGCTCAAGTTCATCCGAATGCTGCCTGCAACAATTATAGCTCATACCGGAAGAAAGGACTACTTTAGAGTAATATCTGTATTCGATAGAATCGTGAATACCGGAATGTTTAATATACCTAAAAGAAGATTCGTAAAAACGTTACTCGATAACGGAATCTCTGAAGGTATTGATAAGATATACAGAAGGCTTTCAACTCTAGAGCGAATAAACCAAAAACTCATCTTTAATCAATTATACAATTCTGATGCTGGATTCTTGAAAGAAGAGGTTGAATTTCTGCGTCAATTTTCCAGTATAGAAGCAATAATGTCATACAAAAAACAGATATTGAAATATGTGAAAGAAAGCGAGTCTGTCAAAATCACCGATTACTTGTAGTTGCTTCAATCGATCCACTCACTACTATAGGACTCATCTACCTATTATCTTTCTTGTAATTACCATGACAAATCATTATCATCTACGTTATACCATTTAGTAGGAGGTACGTTAAGATAAGTACATTTATTTTAAGATCCAGTCAACAATAAATGTCAGTACAAGTTATTATTGGATGATGAATAAATGAGGTTATTATTTCCCCTTGGCAAGTCGAATACATAGACTACCTATATAATGAGAATATTAAATCCATATAGATGATGTAGACCTACATTATTGTATAGGCGACAGTGTAAATGATACGAAAATCCATTCCTAACCGGAGTAAAATGAATTCCTGGGTCAGGAATAAGGCTGCCTATAATAGACATGAATATCTTAGGGATACTGTTGCATGGAAGTATCAGAAATGTGAATCTTGTATGCAAAGATCAATATTTTCCTGTGTCACGTGTGGATTTTGTTGGAGTTGTCATTGGAAGGTTGAACAATTATCAAAGGTACCTAGTTACTTCTTTGAAGATTTAAAGTCACATTAGTAAATCTCTAACGTAAGGCACTTACTGTAGCTGGTTTTCTCTAAACCCAATAGTTTTAGCTAATAACCTATACCATCTTACGAAGTAGTGCAAGAGGTCAGTACAGCGAGGTAAAAAGAACCGAAAACAAACTTCTTTTTAATGATCGATGTGAAAAACATTTATGCTAGTCACTAGTGAGACACAGAGTTGGAAACCAATAGGCCTTTAGGAGTTACAATTATAGCTATATTACGAATAATTGGAGGCATTATACTTTTACTTGGGGGTATTGGTCTTGTAACAATTGCGCCCTTTGTGGGTCAGTTGAATGTTAATACTACATCTAGTACAATTGACAGTAGTGTTCCTGTAACACCCAATGGTACCGGTATCAATTTATCAAATAATAATACTTCATTTCTGTTCTTTGCCGCATTTATTGGAGTAATCGGCTCAATCTTAATAGTCTTGGGAATTGCAAGCTTTGTTGTAGCATGGGGACTTCTTAAGGGTAAGGGATGGGCTTGGACCGTTACTATTATAATTACTATCATATCATTGGTTTTTAATGCACTTTCAATTGTTTCTGGAAATATAGGAGCAATTGTAGGGATAGTTATAGACGGCGTGATAATTTACTACCTATATAGGCCAAATGTGAAATCATATTTTGGAAGAGTGAGAGGGCCCACTATATGATTTGTCTGTAGATTGTTCCTATTTTGTTAGGATGGTAGGTTGTTGTATATTATTACATAGAAAATAGATGTGACCCAAACAGCTATGTATTAAATCCGTCCCGTCATCTGTTACTGTCAATTAGTAAATCCAAATTATTTTTAACCTCTACCGATTCCATTTATATCACATTCTCATTAATACTCGCTGCTAGCAACCAATAGGGTATATTGCAATATTAAAATATTCTTCTATTACCCTTATTTTTAATCATATCACTTTATGAATTCCATATCCATAACGGCAAGGTGTGAAGAGACAGTGGGGAGGAAATTTACGATACTTCGCCACCTAAGGTGTTCTTATAGTAATCATCAGATGATTCAATGTCTGGAGCGGGTAGGTAGACAAAATCAAGCGACTCAAACATTATTGTATACCTCCTAAGGTTAGCCCTATTTTAGATTAGTGGGGATATCAGGGAACAAAAATTGGATATTTAGTGGAGGCCAGAGACAGATTTCAAAGTCGGCAACATTAAAGTTTCTGCGCGCAACAGCCGTGTACGCACAGATATCTCAGGCTAGACCAAAAATGTCTGCAATGAAATCAATCAGTAGAAAATGAACTTCCACACGAGCAGCTTTTTGTTACATTTGGATTGTTAATTTTGAATCCAGAACCCATCAAACTCTCGATATAGTCAA
>JAKEIK010000234.1 GCA_022545895.1 Nitrososphaeraceae archaeon
CCCTCGGCAATTCCCGTTATTTCCTTTTCTATGACCTTTCTTGTAGCTTCAGGCGTTACGTCCCTCATACCAAGTCCTGTTCCTCCAGTAGTCAATATCAAGTTTAAATGGAGATCATCTGAATATTTCACTAAGAGGTCCTCAATAACAGAACTCTCATCAGGCACTATTTTGTATTTGACCACGTCAATCCTTCTATCTTTTAAAGTTTTAACGATGAATTTTCCAGATTTATCTGCGCGCTTTCCAGCTGCAACTGAATCACTGACGACTATCACACCTGCTCTGATCTTATTTCCCTCAATTGCAAATTCGCCTATTCCTCCTGACTTTTGTACAAGCTTGACAGATGAGATGAATAGTGAATCGTCTATGGGTTTTAGCATATCATATACCGTCAATGCACCAATACATGCCCCACTGAGAGCTTCCATTTCTACCCCCGTTTTCCATATACTTTTAACTTCTACTTCGACTTCAATTGCTTGGGATTTTACTGATACTTGAACCCCAATGTGATCTAAAGGTATCGGATGACAATATGGTATAAGGTCCGAAGTTTTCTTAGCCCCTGAAGTAGCCGCTATCTTCGCTGCCTCCACAATATCCCCCTTGGGTGACTTTCCTTGTCCAATCAATACTGCGGTATTAGCGTTGATGTTCACTACTGCTTTTGCTCGTGCGGTTCTATAGGAATCTGGCTTTGCACCGACATCAATCATGCCCCTTCTCTTTTTATCATTCATCGTTACTCTACTCCAGTAAGATTCCGTCTGTCCACTTCTGACTTTCATCAGTTATTTCCTTTTTCCAAATGGGTACCCGGGTTTTCACATTATTTATGATATATTTGCATGCCTCAAAAGCTTCGTGCCTATGCTCCGAAGAGACCCCAATTATAATACTGGTCTCACCGACTTTTAAATTCCCGATCCTATGAATTGCAACTAATTTTTTTATTGCCCATTTTGTTTGTGCTTCATTCTCAATTTCTCTCATTTTCTCTTCTGCCATCTCACTATAAGCCTCGTAATAGATTTCTGAAACGTTACCAAACCTCCCTCGATTACGGACATTCCCCATGAAGATGGATAATGCACCTGCAGAATCGTCCTCTAGTTCACGCATTACCTCTTGTAAGCTTAGATGATTGGTGGTAATACGTATCAAGAATTCATCCCCCGCTGACTGGCGGCAAAAGAGCAATTTCATCACTGGAAGTAATAACGGTATCACCTGTAGTAACCTTACAATTTACAGAAGTTACGAATTTGTTACTAAACGATTTTAGCTGTGGATACTTGTTTAATATTTCATTATTTAAATAGCTTACTGTAACGCTGCCAGGTACAGTTATTGTTATTTCCCTTTCGCCCACCAATTCTCTCAAATTTGCAAATAATCTCACTTTTATTTTGTCGTTGTCTGGGATATCCGATCTCAATTTGAGCTTATCCACCAATCGTATGCATGAGGTTTAGTTTTGGCTTAAGACCATTAATTCTTATCAAGCTCACTATCCCTTCCTGTTTCATAGCCATACAGTGAATTAAGCATTGACTAAGCTCCTCATCAGATGCTCCTCTACGCAGGTAACTCTTAATATCGTAGCCAGGGTTCTCAAATAGACATGTAAGAAATCTTCCATCAGAAGTCAATCTAATCCTATCGCACTGATTGCAGAAGGGCTCTGTTACAGATGGAATAAATCCTACGGTGCCAATTCCGTCTGAAAAAGAATATAGTTTAGCAGGTGCTGATATCTCTTGTTCTAACACAGGAGACACCTCCCCAATACCAGATTCTAATTTTTCGATCATTTCCTTTTTACTAAAAACAAGATCGCTTCTCCATATCCCTGTCCCATCTAATGGCATAAATTCTATAAATCGGACAGTGATGCCTGTGTGTCTTGCAAAATTTGCAAATTCAACGACTTCGTCATCATTCCAACCCCTGACGACAACTGTGTTTATCTTTACATCAAATCCGACATCTCTTGCTTTTTGGATAGAACTTATAACTTTGCCTAATCCGTTGGTACCAGTCATCATCTTAAATCTATCCTCTTTGAATGAATCTAGACTGATATTCACGCTGTTAAGGCCACTAGATTTTAATTTTTTAACTTTATCTGAAAATAGTAACCCGTTGGTTGTTAGTCCGATGCTCTTAATATGGGGTATCTTTGCAATTGATTTAATTAGGTTTTCTATCAAAGGCCTGACCAGTGGTTCGCCTCCTGTTATTCTTATTTTCTCAACCCCTAAATTAGCGAAAATAGATGAAAGCCTGATTATCTCCTCAAAAGAGAGAACCTCAGTACTGTCAAACCACTTTGTATTGTTTTTTGGCATGCAATACCCGCATCTCATATTGCATCTGTCTGTGACAGAAACCCTTAGCTTTTTTGCAATTCTACCATAATTATCTATTAGTTTGCTTTTCATTGATCATGTCATCTACTTGTATGCCAGCTTATTATGGCGATCATTTTTTTCTTACCTGCTTTAACTGTTCGATGAAATGAAATTTCCAACCATTTGGTAAATCTTTAACCTTTATGGCACGTTCTATTGTTTGAACATCGTCCTTATTCACAGTGTATAACCTGACAATATCCTTTACCGTAACACTATTTTCATCTTTTTTGATAAGTTTAATTTCGTCACCTTGTTCTAACTCTCCTTCCTTCATTACCTTAAAATAGACACCTGTAAGACCACTTGCTAAAAATCTTTTAATTATGTCCATTCTTCCAAATTTTACTCCAAGTTTATAACAAGGCATCCTAGGCTGGGTTGCCACGACTTTCGCTGTACCAACCTGGAATTGATCTCCAATGTTAACCATTTCTTCAAACATTCCTTGTGTCGTAAAATTTTCACCAAACATACCCCAAGGCAACGACATGCCATGGAGTTCCCTTTGCCAGTAGCTATAATGTTCACTTGCATAGGCATAGATTGCCTTGTCGACACCGCCATGTACTGTCAAGTCAGCCTGCTTATCTCCGTCAAGATTGAGTTCCCGTAGTCTTATACGACCACGAACTGGTTCCTTAAAGATTCCTGTAGTTACAAGTTCATCCTGGAATCTCACTTGGCGTGGAAGACCGACGTTTAG
>JAKEIK010000235.1 GCA_022545895.1 Nitrososphaeraceae archaeon
AGTAGAATGCATATCTAATATGATTCATACCGGCATTAGAAATTAGAGCAAAACTCTTTTCATAGAAGTCCGATGGAAAGGCAATGGGATATCTCGTCGATTGTATACTGGTATGAAAACCTCTTACGTCCACCCCAACATAGGGCCTGGGATTTTCTTTTGTTAACGACTTCTTGGCATAAGCATAGCTTAATTTGTAGTCTAACGTGAGAAATGTTCCAACTAGAAGTACGGATAAAACAAGTGCGATTATAACATGGCTTACTGATTTCGTGCTCTTGACTCCATAATTCTGTATATATAATTTGGATAATCCATAAGTTAGAGCGGTTTGCCTAGGATATTTGACAAACTTATTTCTTTTGACTTTTCACCAACTCTCAATACAAGTTTGAGCGCGGCTACCCAGCTCCCAGTACAGTCGAGAGCGTCATTGACCTGGTTGCTTTCTGTTCCTTTTACTTTAGATTGGATCTTTACTTCCAGTTTCGAGATCTTGTTCTCAGTCTTGTCCCACAACAAGGACACCATCCCCCATGCCATTCAAGAAATATCTGACAGCTTTGACATCGTTTCTGACCTCTCAGATATCTTCCAAAACTCGCGGCTCCTTGCGCTTTATGACGCACACAAATACCCTTACAGATACTTGCCAACAGCTAATTGAACTCCCATGCTAGTAACATTAGTAACATTCTATAAATGACCACCAGTTTCTTCACACAGATAATTCTGGTCAGTTTCAAGAAGGGAAAAAGAGGGTCAGCTATTCACTATTGATTTGTTATTTCAATAATTCCTTTCATTGTGTCAGGATGATACTCACAATGGTATTCGAATGTTCCCGTTGTATTGGCATTGAAGACGAAATTTTTATTCTTTCCTGGATTAATACTGTTGCTCTTAGCAAGCTCGGTACCATTTGACCCTATTATTAGTTCATGCTTCGCATCAGTTGGATTTTTAATCTTGATAACATAGCTCGTGTGTGCTATTAAGTGAAGTGTTGGATTTATTCCCTGAGTTGTGTTCTGCCATCGGTATGTTTCATTCTTTAGCTCCAATGCATTTAAAGCAATAGAAGTGTTATTATTATTGGTATCCGCATTAGTTGTAGAATCTGTGCGAGATATCTTGTCTGGACTGCTTTTCTTGGCTGATGTTGATTGGACAAGGAATTGCGAAGAGTAAGTCATGCCTACGAGCAGAATTGATATCATGACGAATAATATCAAGGCTTTTTTATTAAACAGTAGTTTTTCCATTACATGCTAATTGTTGGAGTTTTTTATTAACTTAGAGACAAATCCCATCTCTGGAACCCAGAAGTGGAACTCTGCTTTGGGATTCATAATATGGGGTCAAGCGGAATATCTATATGTCAAAAGTGAATCTAACTAATTGACAAACTTGTCTGATGGGAATATACTCCATTTGAGTAGTGCAGTTATTATGTTTGCGGCTGCAATAGTTCCAATATATCTTAGTTTGAAGTTGAAGAGTAATCTTAGAATTCTTACAGTCTTGTTAGCAGTTTTCATTTTCGTTCACGGGATATATCATTTGGCATACTATGCAGGAGAGGAGGTATTGGGTGAAGGTCTCTTCAGAACCATTTCGATTGTAGTATTGATAATTTTTGGTATCGCATTTATCTATTTGGCTAGATTCAAACGGGAGAAGATCGTTGTATGATGATTCCTCCACTTCTCGCTGTAATGAGTAATTTTACACTCTATCTGTTATTTATAGCACTGGGAATATTTGTGTGGCTGGCCTGTCGCTCACGTACTGTCAAGTCTTTCCAATTTCAAATTTCTATCTTCATTTTGATCTGGATTGGGGGAGAATTCATGACCACTTTGCATGAGTCGGGATTATTAAATTTCCCTCCAGAATTACACGGTCTGGGTATGCAGATCCACTTTATTTCCATGATTCTCTTTGCCTCAATTATTTTTGTAAGATTTTACTATTCGTACCGATCAGGACACAAAATTATAGAAAATCTTGATTCTATCTTAAAGTAACCTTGTTAAGTTATAGAATTAAGGGAATGCTTAAAATTCATCGTCTCAAAGAGAGAAGAATCTCTCTTTCAATCCATTAATGGGTTCGATGCTCTGCTCTGCGTCTAGTAGGATTTTGTAATTTTCATATTTTACGATCATAGATCTAAAGATGCTATGGAATAAACTATATTTTTTGACTTCGTCGTTAATCAAAACTTTGTCAATAACAAGAAGCTTTTCGTCTACAAGCCATTTGATTTTTCGGTATGCAGTAGTATGAGGCATATTAGTTTCCTTGATGATGTCACTTACGGATTTTGATTGATTCATCGTAGAATTAATAATACTAACTGCTTCAGGATCGGCCAGAGCAATTAAAATTGCCTTTTTTTCTGACTATCCAAGATCATTCTTATCGACTTGCTAATCTTAAATGCAGGGCCCCATTATTAAAAATCATTAAAATATGTCAGGACTCGGCTCCCAGTGCAGATATTAATCGGTAAAGTTAGCTTTGCATTGGTAAATAGATGATTGGAAAAACTAGCAGTCGCCTTGAATACTCGCATCGTCTTTGAAGGAAGCAACATTCTTACCTGAATTACAAGCATCCATATGTGATTGTACTATTTCTTCCAAGGCATCGATGCTAGAACCATTTAAGTCTTCATATACTGTAATGTTATGGGTTTCGACATAATCTATTAATGCAGCTCTATAGCTAGCCAGTCTGGATTCTAAGGAATTCTCTTGCTTCAGTTGGCTTTCTAATTCTTCTAGACTAGTGACTGATAGACCATAGGCCAAATTACCTGAGTACAATACTGATAGAAAGAGAAATGCCAAAACCAGAAGTCCTGATTTATTGTTCATGGGAGCTTCCACATTGTGCTCATGTAGCTCTGACTTTTCCCCCGTATCCAACCGAATCATAACTTCTTCATTCTTGTCCGCGATGGCTTTTAGTGCATCGAAGTTTGCCATAAAGTTATCCAATCGCACTTAGCTATTATATATGATGATATATCTCAAAGTCTGAGTTTAACTATTTATTCGTTATAAAAAATCTATAGGAATATTTTAAGCAGGTTTATCTCATTGATTTTATATCACGCGCAACGAATGTGTGATGGAGACCTGGAAGATCTAACAAGCAACAGCGACGAGAGTATCAAGAACAATTGTCTAATTCATAAATTGTAGTAGAATTGAAGTATGTTTCCTATTTTGAGATTCCTTCATACCTTGTATATAGTTCAACTTGATTCAGTTGTTGAATTAATTGGTAAGAAAAGACAATTTGAGCTTTATATTAATGTTTTTTGGAACCCTGTTGTCAGGCGGGCTCTTGAATTGGACTTTTGAACACGCTTATGGAAATAAGGACCTACAATTCGCTATTTCTGAGTGTCCAGTACTGAGCAACGGGGTTGACGAAGAGAGCGGACAATGTCCAGACATAAAGACTATCCAGAATGAGGGTAAACTTATAGGGAATGAACAAAGCGATACTAGACCACCCACAACATCAGGACTAGTGAATCCATTTGGACCTTAAACAAAGGAAGGAATTGTGGAAATGACCAAGATATTTTATATGTCGGTCTCTGTTTCTATTGTTCTTGCAATGTCCATGCTGATTGGGGGACAAGTATATGTCCATGGTGCTGACCAATTCATACTTGATACCAAAACAATTATCAAGAAGGTGAAAGACCCGATTCAATACAAACTTATAGCTTCAGCTAATGGCTTAACAAGAACAACAATAACCGGTTTAATTGATAATCCATCTAATGGAACGATACATATGCCAGTAACATTCAGTAAAGTTAATGATGATATCGTTACAGCCGGTTACCATGATGAGTATTTTGCATGCGGATACGTAATTAGCTCCAAAACCGGTCTAGCTACAAAATACAAATGTAATGAAGGTGACTTGGTAGATGCAAACGGAAATAATCCTGTGCCCTTGGAGGACTTTAGAGCTGTGGCCAAAGACAGTGGATCTGGATCAAAATCCGTAAATATTAAGATTCAGGTACCTCTCAAAGATAGACCCGATGTAGATTTACTTAAGGTGGTAGCAATGGTAAAAGGAGAGTTCAAATCTAAAGTGATAAATGCAGAAGATGCAAATGGCAAAACTGTTAGCCATACATTTACCTTTGACAGAAATACAGGTATTGGACCAATACAAGTTGGCGATCTTTACTTTGCATGTGTAGCAGGAGATGAATTAAACCCTCCGGAAGGGAATGAATGTGAATTTCACAAGGTAAAGACGCTTACGGGTACTAATTCATTAAAGGCTAGATAGTATTGGGATTTGTAAAAGTGAGGCAAAAAAGTGTTGATGAATTAAGAACATAGAGTAGATGGTAATAACGCACTAATTGCGGCCAAACGACAAATAAGCAGAAACGTGGCCATCATTTACAAAGATCCTAGTTCGACTTTGAAGTGGCTGAAATAACACAGGACCCGGAAAAGCCCCTATTCTCATACCACTACTAGCCATTAGTGGGACAATCATTTTCATTCTGGGATCACAGACATTAAACAACCTTAGAATTTCTTTAGGAGTATAACAACGATGTTCATTCAACTTTTGCTCCTCTCCCATATATCAGGTGATTTTCTCCCAGTTAAGGATAACATCATTCGTTTCATAGAATTTCTTTAAAGTGTTTATTGTTAGTTGCCTGGACTTGAAGTCTTTCTGTTGGATGATGTATTCGATTATTTTATGTTCTTTATCAGGTAACTCCAATAGCTGATCCGCCGACTTTATAGTACAATGTATTAGATAATATCCAAGTTCACAACAATAATATAACTTTAGATTTTGAACGTATAGAATTATTGAAATTGTAATATGGCCATGATTCTTATTGAACTTGCATCTTTGTGTACAACTTTCATGCTCAGCCTCAGTATATTAACGTAGTTAAATGCTCAATATGATATAATAGAGTATCATAATCGAATAGCGCTGGGGTATCAAATTTTACATTAAGGGGTGCAATTACTATGCAAGAATCTAAATAACCTAAGTCGACTAGTATAAGATCGACCATATTGGATGAGAATCTTTTAAGAAAACCAAACCAATTAATAAAGGAGAGCAGTCCGTATCTTCTTCAGCATGCATATAACCCAGTCAACTGGTACCCCTGGGGAGAGGAAGCTCTCCAAACAGCACTTGCAGAGGATAAGCCGATTTTTCTAAGTATAGGGTATAGTTCATGCCATTGGTGCCATGTTATGGCACACGAGTCCTTCGAAAATGATGAGATTGCAAAAATTATGAATGAGAACTTTGTGAGTATCAAAGTAGACAGAGAAGAGAGACCAGACATTGATGATATCTATCAAAGAGCTTGCCAACTCACTACTGGAACTGGAGGATGGCCACTTTCCGTTTTCCTCACTCCGACTCAGAAACCCTACTATGTAGGAACTTATTTTCCTGTTACCAATAGGCATGGTTTACCAAGTTTTGGTACTATTTTAATAAAATTGGCCGATGTATATAAGAATAGAAAAAACGAAGTGATATCATCTACAGAAGAATTCATGCAAGCACTGAAGGATACATCAATTGATGTTTCGGCACACGAAGGGGAAACATTAGAAAAGTCAATGTTGGATGAGGCAGCAGTAACTCTCCTTCAAATGGGTGATCCGCTTCATGGTGGTTTTGGTCAATCTCCAAAATTTCCAAATCCGTCAAATTTGCTTTTCTTATTAAGGGAATATGACCTTTCAGGGATTACAAAGTACATGGACTTTGTACGATTTACAGCAGACAAAATGGCTGCTGGGGGAATCTATGACCATATTGGAGGGGGATTTGCGCGATACTCTACTGATCAAAAATGGTTAGTACCTCACTTTGAAAAAATGTTATACGATAACGCTCTGCTTACCAGTGTATATTCTGAATTATATCAAATAACGGGGAAAGCTGACTACTTGAAAGTAGTGAATGGAATCCTACAATTTGTTATAAGGGAGATGACTTCTAGTGGCGGGGGATTTTATTCGTCCCAAGATGCTGATTCGGAAGGATCGGAGGGTAAATTCTATACTTGGTCATATAAAGAAATCAGTGAAATTGTGGATGCTGAAATTTTTCAACTATTCTGCGATTATTTTGGCATAACTCAAGGAGGTAATTTTGAGGGAAGTAATATTCTAAACATTCAAACAACAATGAGAGAACTTTCGCGAAGGCATGGTCATTCAGAGGAATGGATATCATCGAGGATCAATGACTCAATAAATAAATTATATGGAATTCGACTTGCCCGTGTCAGACCGGGAACTGACGAGAAAGTATTAACGTCATGGAACGGTCTCATGATGTCAGGATTTGTCGATGGGTATAGGGTAACTGGCAATACCAACTATTTAGATGCATGTAAAACTGCATTTGAATTTATAGAAAATAACCTCGCATACGGAGGAAACAGATTATATAGAGTATTCAAAAACGGACAGGCAAAGATTAACGGGTATTTGGATGATTATGGATTCTACATCAAGGCTATCCTAGATCTCTTCGCAGTGGATTCAAGACCTCGATATTTGGAGAGGGCGATATCATATACTAATGCTATGATAAAGCATTTCTGGGATCCCGAGCGGGGTGATTTCTTCTTTACTTCAGATGATCACGAAAAGCTCATTCTGAGAACAAAAAACCATTATGATCTTGCAATACCAAGTGGCAATTCAGTAGCTGCGGCGAATCTCCTAAGATTGCATTACTATACTCAGGAACAGGATTATCTTATTAAAGCAACAAAATTAATAAAGTTGATATCCAAGTCTGCCATCGAAAATCCATTTGGCTTTGGACAATTATTGTCTGCACTTTATTTGAAGGTAAAGTCCCCTGTAGAAATTTGTATCGTAAGGAAAGCCAACGCTACCAATCAGCCCATAAATTCGTCTATGGCTCTATGGTTAAACAGACAATTTATTCCGAATTCAATATCTGCTGTGGTTGAAGAAGGTTTGGAATTGGAGCAGTTACAGAAATACTCGTACTTTAAGGGAAAAGTCGGTGAGCAGGATATCGAAAAGGTTTCAGAGTACTCATTTGTATGTCAAAATTTTACCTGCTCCCTCCCTATCTATTCAGTCGAAAATCTTGAAGGTCATGTCAAGAATATAGAGACAAAACGACCCAATCAGAACTAATTGGACAAAAACCGATTCATTTGAAGTACAACTTAATGGTCGAATGACAAGTACTTTATAGACCAAACGATCGGACAAAGTATTACAACGATTGTATCAATATATCAAATATGAGTTAAAGATGTGATAAACGCTAAGTTTTTCTCTGGGCACAAATAATACTGAGAATCGCCATTGCATTCTCTTGTTAATGACTTAATGAAGGACTTCCATCCCCTGAGATGGACATCAAAGTATCGTAGGACGACAGTACCTTATTTGATTATCATGGTTCTCTTTTACCACGCAATTGGTGTGCTAGTTTTGGTAGCTGGGTCTCTTTTGATTCAGAATGTGATAAGGGACTATAATGAACCCTCGATCCCGATTACCATCCTTTCAGTACTTTTTGCTGGTCCCATTGAAGAGACATTGTTTTTTGGCATTCCTCTTTATGCTACTGGTAGCCACATAGTAGTATTGGCAGGAGGGATAATTTGGGCAATGATCCATATTTTAAATACTCCAACAGTGCAGCTGAATGCTCTTGCATACACAAATTGGTTATTTGTTATCCCCTCAATTTTTTTGAGTTTTAGAACTTGGATCAGCGGAAAAGGATGGTTTGCTGTTGTTTCCCATTCTACATGGAATATTGCATTTTTTACTCTTGGGTGTACAAGTGGGGAATTTCCCTGTAACGTATTTTATGACAAGAATGGATTTTCTGACATTATGATGATTAGTATTGGATCCCTAATGGTAGCATTAACTTACTTTCTTTATCGCAGAAATGTAACAAAATTGAAGTACAGATATACCTGATTTTAGGATCAGTTCACTGGAATTAGTTAAGTTGGGATTTGCTTATCTGACTTCGCATTCATTTCCCTCATCCAATTGGACCAAGGCTCAAATTGTGCGTGGAAGATAAGAGGAAACGATAATGCTTGGGTCTCTTGAATTATAATAATCGCAAGTAATCTCCATGGGTAAGATCTGTAGCTAACAGCGTTTAAATATGATGTCTTAAAAAATGCAAGATTAGGTTCTAAGATGAAAAATATCGTTCAGCAGCTCATTTGCGATAATTGTAAAATGGTGATTCTTGAAAAGAGAGGGGAGGAATTCCTTAAGAATGGAGAATTCCCTATTACAAAGGAAGAGGCTGAACAAATTGACAAAAAACACAGGGGTCATGAATGTCACATTGAAGCAGTCGAAAAATTGTAGAACATCTGGCTTGCACGTATGTCATATGCCCTTGCCACTTGAATAAATTCTATTACACTGTATTGTACCCATCAATATACTCTGGTCCTGCTTAGAGAGCAGGAATTCAAAGTTTAATCAATAATTACATTCATGACTCTAATTTGCAAATGAATACTCAATATTTGTCGGCCCAGATAATCAAATCAGTGTATATTGAACACATTGTGGACTGGATACAATTTCCCAAGAGATATATTGCCGTACTAGAGTATCTCGTTGCAGCTAGTCAAAAATCATGAGTGCAAACCCTGATAAATGGTTTTCTGAATTCCTTGGAGTAGGATATAGATATCATGATATTTATATGAATGTGTTACTCCTTTTTAGTAGCCACATATCCGCAGCAAGACTGTGGAATAAAACAGTTGATGGATGGGCAGACGATCAAATAAGATTACAGTTTGTGGAAGAAAAAGATCAATATTGGATTATACTTTTTCACGAAGGTTCAAGTTTGTTACTAAAGGATTCAATGGGTTTCATAAAACATGTCCCCAAAAGCAAGAATTACGAGCGGTTCAAGGCACGATTTGAAGATAAGATCATTCTTCGATTTGCAATGTACGCTAATAAATCCAAAAATAAAGAAGTTGAAAATGCAGGATATGAGCTCAATTTGTTAAAGAAGAGTAAGTATGTTTACAGAGTAGAATTTTTACGACATGAAGAAATACCACTGAATAGCATAGTTTTGAAGATTATTAACAAAGTGAAAGAATCTTCATATGCTTAAAATCTTCCGGTGTGTGGACGGCTGCTCAGACTGCTGTATATACAGAGAGTATTACCCTTCTATAGAATATGGAAAAATTGGCGTCCTTTTGCTTCCCAAAGAGAAGTTATCCATTGAAAAAACAGCTAGTGAATTAAAAATCAAGATTTGTATATTACCTCGAATAGGAATTAGTACTGCTGTCCCGAGTGACGGGCCTCAACAAATATTGGCATATCAACTAATGGGTCAAAACCCAAATGGAGATTATTGTCCATTTTTAAATTTAAATAATCATGAACGTTCCCCTCATGGCGGTCTTCTTTGTAAAATTTATGAGTCGAGACCTTTAGCATGTAAGGCATATCCAGTTATCGCAGAAGGACGAAAAAATCTAGAGCTTGACTGCAAATGTAGCTTTTCCTGCAGATATGGAGCATCATCTTCTCATAAATTCATGAAGAGTGAGCTGGCAGCTTTGACAGAAATTAAAAATTTGGTGGTTTCCGATAAAGACTCCAGAATCTGGCGCTATGCTACAAGCATAGGAGAAAAAAAATATAAGAATTCGTTATTACCACAGGGATGGTATTTGCAAGATTTTGAAATGGTTCCCATGTAATTGGATCGTAGTGTGGGAGATTAGACTTTCTGGATCGTAGTGTGGGAGATTAGACTTTCGAAGTCCAGTAAAAAAGGATTATTTAAATAAATGATGTTGTGGGACACGAATCCAATTCATAATTAGGAAGTCACATTGGTAACGCAAACGTTTGCGTCTCGCCAGATGACTGAGTTTCATTTCCGGAGCTTGTAGTTTGACTCTCGTTTGCAACGCTTGATGTCTTCAATTCTGCGGTAGAAGCATCGTCTGATTCAAGTAGACCTGAACTGACATCATTCTTATTAGCAAGATCGCTAATACAGCTTAGGCCATCGTCAGTATTCAGATTTGTATTGTCGTGACTTTTATCATGGTTGTGATTCTTAATATTACAGTCATTCGTTGCACTCAATTTTTGATCCCTTTCTGAATTGTTACAATTCCGATCCTCGTTCTTATCACATTTATCAGCAAACGCAGGTATTGTCAAAATACCTAGAGTTATTATGATACTTGCAGCTACGATGGTGAACATGGCGAAGTTTTTGTGCCTCATATTTCTATCGAGACTTTGTTTCTGAACAAGATATATTTACGCTGTCGCAAACTCCTTGATAACAAAGCAAAAAAACATTCTTATGAAAATCACTTATTTCTAATATAGAACATTACTGTCGTTAGTCTATTTCTTATGTTCATAATTTCTGTTTATTATTTATCGAATAACATGAAAGACCATCTGTTCACTATCTTGATATATAGTTCCGCAAGCACGGATTCGAAGCGAGTTCATCATAAAGAGCAGTTTCTAATCTCAAGTGTTTCTAATTTCTATGGCTGTACGGGCAAACTTGACATTTTCTTATATGCCATCTCATCATTTCTCCATACCTCAATTATCCTAGTTATTGGGATTGTCTCAAGATTATTCGAAATGCAAAGGAAGTCCTTCAATGACACTTGGACAATTCTCTCGAAATCACGGTAAAGGACGGTGTACATATGAATATCTTCGTGATAAAGTGCCTTACTTAGTATCTCCCGCAATCTGCCTTTCTTTTTGCCCAATGTCTACGGCTTGTAGTGCAATATGCCGCCGCACTCAATGATTTTTTTAATTAATGATGGGAATTGCTTCATTACAAACGATTCGCCAGTGGTGACGTTAAGAATTGCATTCTTGTCTACATCTATTTCCAGTGTGTTTTTGTCGGAGATTTTCTCGACTGCAGACCTCTCAATCTCGATAGGCAAGAGGTATCCCCCATCAACAGCATTTCGATAGAAAATACGTGCAAAAGACGGTGCAAGAACAGCTGTAATACCTGCAGACGAGAGTGCAATAGGCGCATGTTCCCTGCTGGAGCCGCACCCAAAGTTTGCCCCTGTCAATAAAAAATCACCCTGAGACACTTTCTTAGGAAACCCTGGATCGAGTCCTTCCATTGCATGCGTGGCTAGTTCGGCGTGATCATGAATTTTCAAGTAAGGACCAGGAAGAATTACGTCCGTATCTATATTATCTTTACCATATTTATGAACAGTGCCTTTCAATTTGTCCAATACTATATATCCCTCGGATCTGTAATCATACCTGTAAGAGCCGATGCTGCCACGACAAGTGGAGATGCCAGATAGGTTTTTGACTCCACGTCTCCCATTCTACCAGGAAAGTTCCTGTTCGTGGTACTTATGCAGACCTCGTTTTTGGCCAAAACGCCCATATGGGCCCCACAACAAGCTCCGCAGGTTGGCGGACCAACGACAGCCCCAGACTCAAGAAAAATACCAATTAGTCCTTCATTCATCGCATTTAGATATATTGACTGAGCTGCGGGTACGACTTCAGTCCTTACCTTTACTTTCTTACCTTTCATAATCTTACCAGCAGCCCTCAGATCATGCAGTTTCGCGCCAGTACATGAACCAATATATGCTTTGTCTATCTCTGTCCCTTGTAATTCTCTGGCAGGTGAAATATTTCCAGGGGAGTAAGGTTTTGCTACAGTTGGTTCGAGTCGATCAATTTCGTAGGTAAGCTTCTCTGCATAGGAAGCATCTAAATCGCCTTTCAATGCAGAAAAGGGTTCATGCGTTCTATCCCGCAAATATGATCCAGTGATAGAATCAGCATCAATAATGCCGTTCTTGGCCCCAGCCTCAGTAGTCATATTTGTGAGGGTTAGTCTCTCATCCATTATCAATTGCTTTGTTGTCTCCCCAGAGAATTGCATCGCTCGGTAATTTGCGCCATCCGTCCCTATATCTCCAATAATTTTCAGAATGATATCTTTAGCCATTACATGTGGAGGTAACTGACCTTCCAGATTGAACAACAAAGTTTCCGGAACTTTTATCCAAATTTGTCCATGCATTAGACTATAAGCAATATCTGTATGTCCCAAACCTATGGCAAATGCACCAAGCCCCCCAGTAGTGTTGGTGTGCGAATCACCTCCAACATAAACTTCACCCGGTAGTACCAGTCCCTCTTCGTGAGACAATGTATGACAAATGCCATACTGTCCAAGTCCGTATTTGTAATGCCTTTTTATACCAAACTTTTTTGTCCAGTTCGTAAGTTTCATTATGTTGTTCGCAGATATTTTATCTGCAGCAGGAACAAAATGATCTTCTGACACCCATACTTTGTCAGGATTCCATATCCTTTCAAGATGGACACCTTTTTTTGCCCATTCTTCAAATACCTTGATTACTCCTGGTCCAGAGACATCATGGACCATTAATTTGTCTACCTTAACAAATACAACATCATCAGGAGCTACCGATGGCATTGATGACGCCCGTGCAATTATTTTTTCAGTACTAGTCATCGCCAATTAAATTTCACTTGATAGAATTAATGGCATGTCTGAAACATTAAAACCTTTCACAAAATACAGATATTATATTCTGATGTAATTAAATTCGTGGAAGTTTTTGCAATCAGGGTTCGTAGAAAAACTAGAAAATTCGATCTTTTCAAAACGATAGTGAATTCCGGATTTAACTTTGTCGATGGAGATGTAGTTGTTGTTTCAAGCAAGTTTGTCTCAATTTCAGAAGGATCGTTGATTCAACTGAAAAGAGTAAGACCTACTTCGATGGCAAAAAAGTTGGCGAAAAAGTTTCAAATGAACGAAGAATTAACAGAGTTGGTACTACGTGAAGCTGACATGATTATAAACGGGATTCCTGGCTTCTTACTTTGTATCAAAGACGGTATGCTTGCACCCAATGCAGGAATTGACAAGTCTAATGCCCCTAAAGGCAAAGTAATTTTATACCCGCGTAATGCATTTTCATCAGCAGATTCACTCCGACTAGAATTCATGAGTTCCCTAGGACTAATGATTGGCGTCATCATCTCAGACAGTAGACTTATGCCAACGAGAATAGGAACTACCGGAATTGCCGTTGGTGTATCAGGAATCGAGCCTGTGGAGGATCAAAGAGGTCATCATGATCTATTCGGAAAAAAACTAAAAGTTACGCTTAAGGCTATCGCAGATAGCCTTGCAACCATTGGTGTTTTTATCATGGGCGAAAGTAACGAATCAACTCCTGTCGTAGTAATTCGAGGTGCAGAAGTCAGATTTACGAATAGGAAACTCAGTCATGTAGAAATGACGATTGATCCATCAAACGACATTTACCTTAGAAATTTTTCTCTCAAATTGAAAAATACATCAGTGGAGTGAATTGTTTAGTAGACATACAATTCTCCTTTGTCGCGTACCTCGACAACTGAGATCGGTTATATTGTGCAATTTATTTTAAGGCTTAATTAAAATAAGTGTTATCACTACTTGCGAAGCATCATTAAACCATTTCAAAGAATAAAAAGACTAAAAGTGCCGACGTGGTCAAAATTGGAGATGTCTCAGGCGCCAATGGAGTAGAACGCAAGAGTTTTAATATGCCTTACGAGTAAAAATTTCAGTCGCAATAAATGTCAGAATTCTTGACTACATATCCCAGAAGGATAAATATTGTAAAGGGTCTTCAAGATTTTATAAGGAACGAAGAAATCCTACTGGATCATCTCAGTATAGCGGTAAAAATGAGGAGAAAAGAAGAGCTAATCCGAGCACTCTTCGAAGAAGGATTCAGGAAGGTACAATTTGAAAATAGGAAACCTTTCCAGATAGGGAAAGGGTTTTCTAAAAAACTAAAGAGCCCATGGGAGCTACATTTACGATTGTTGAACCTCCAGAAAGGTATGATAGCAATTCAAGCAGAAGTTGAGATCTCTAGGAAGTATATTCAGCATATTCGCTCAGTCCGATCTCCAGTGATCTATGAAATAGAATCAATTTTGAAAACACATAGAATAGAGTATAGAATATGGAATGCCAAGGTCCGAGATTATATAGCGAACATTATAGACAATCACCAAATAGCATTAAAGGCTCCACGTCTTGCAGCCACTCCATGGAAACCAATGCTGGCAATTGCAATTGGATTAGCCGTTGTGTACGCATTCAAATTCATTCGGCTATTCTAGAATAAATGGAAAATATTAGTCTATTAAAATATCATACCTCTACATGGTAATTCATAAAACACCGTCAGTGGCTAAGCCCAGACCTTTTCTCTAAATGTCAGCTTCTTATAAAGAACGAAGTTTGACAATGATGCGATTGATACAGCAAGAACAAGCGATAACCGGTATGGCATATCATTTTCGACAAGCATGTATAAGATGAATAGTTGAATTAATGCACCTATTACACTTATCCCAAAAAAGGACAAAAATTGTTTTGCAGTAGACCCCGGTGAAAATTCTCTATCCTCAAATGTCCAGTACTTGTTGAAGAAGAAATTGAATGCTGTCGAAATTCCAATTCCTACCATTGATGCTTCGATATACCATAGATTTGAAAGCAGCCTGAGAGAGTTGGCAACATCGTTAGCAAGAAGGAATGATACTACGTAATTAATTACTAATCCTGCTATTCCAACTGTGTAGTACCTACCAATTTTAGACAAGAAAACAACCGATCGGCGATTGACTTGTTTGTTTACAGTCCGCTGTCCTGCATTCTGTCCATAAAGATACAATTGCCAGACAGCGGCCGCATAATTCATTATTACGTTCCTATCCATTTTGCTCTTTCCAGAGACTCTGTCAGTAAATGTATAAGGAATTTCTTTAACCTGAACTCCCTTGTTTTTTACCAATATTTCTAACAATATCTTGTATCCCTTTGTACCTATGGAAATATCTTTGATAAGTTCTCGTGGAAGGGCGAAGAATCCTGACATGGGATCTTTCACTTGCCTCACATTCAAACCATGCCTCGCCAGTTTCGAAGCGCCTGTGCTCAAAAGTCGTCTCTTAAATGGCCAGCCAACAACCTTTCCTCCATCAATATACCTCGAAGCAACAACTATACATCTTGGATTAATTTGCAATTCCTCAAGCATTTTGGGTATCACTTCTGGGGGATGTGAGAAATCTGCATCCATTATCAAGATATATTTGCCATTTGACTGCGCAACTCCTTCCATGATTGCAGGGATCAGCCCGTTCTTTTCTCTTCTGTGAATTACTTTTATTCTAGTCTCGTTCAATTCGGCTACATTCCTTTTCAACGTTTTCTCATTCTTGCCAGATGATTTACTCTTAACATAATTCTCTACTATGTTGCCGGTTCCGTCTGGTGA
>JAKEIK010000236.1 GCA_022545895.1 Nitrososphaeraceae archaeon
TACAAGAAAAACTCTTTTGTCTTTAGCCGGTGAAGCGTCTATTACTTCCCTTAACGGGGTATTACTTAGCAAACTGCCGTCCCAGGCGTAGATCCCTTTTTCAACTTCCACCCATCTAAAGTAGTATCTGGGATAGCCAGTTGTTGCTAGTATATGCTTCGAGGTTATTCGTTGTTTGCTACTATCAAAAATTAGTGGTTCTGAAGTCAATACGTTAACAGCTGTTATTATAAGACGTGCATTAGGGTTACCATTAGGTCGTAACCTATCATAGTCGATATATTTTTCGAGGTGTTCTACTAATGGAGAATGGTCATATAAATAAGTCCATTCATGAGGGACAAAATACTCTGGATCGGTAAAAGCAAATTCAGGTCCCCATCTGGGCATAAAGACTTTCTTATTTCCATAGATTGCTGAATTATAAAATGACATTAATGATTCAATCTGTGAAATTTGGGCCAGTGCAGAATGATCCGCCGATGAAGAACCCGACGTAGGTGTATGATTAGTTGAGATTCGGTGTTTGCTTGGAGGTGATAACGATTTCATAAACGGAAAAAAATTCAAGTTTGGATTATCGCTAATGCTTCTCTCTCCTAGTTCTAACCAAAATTGCTCTAACGCGGTTTCAGGACGGTCTTTTTCTTTGCTACCCGCTATTATAGATGCATTTAGTCCTCCAATCGAGGTACCTGCAACTATGTCAATTTTTATATTGCTCCTTGCAAGGGCTTTGAAGACCCCACACGCAAAAGCACCTAAAGATCCTCCGCCTTGAAGTATTAGAACATTCTCAATAGTTTCTGACATTCAATATTATCAATATTATTGGCTTGATAAATGTGCTTGTCATAGTAGGTGGTGTATCAGTTTACTCCACATGGCGCTCGTAAATTAATCGATCATAGAACCTTACAGCCTTTATATTTACAAACTCAAGCATTCCGTACCTGGATAATTTCCTACCAAACCATTACTCTTGCTTCCAAATGGATCTGAATCTGAAAGTACTACTTTATTCACAGTAACTATTTCTGACTGAACCATTGACAATAACCTCTATGCTTCTCTAAATTCTGCGTCCATACGATTGCTTGCCCCAACCAAATTTGGATTCATTTCCAATTCTAATAGCTTCTTTTCATCATCAACTGTAATTATAGGAGCAACAGGAATGTAGAGGTTCATTATTCAACTATGCCAGCAGCTTTTCTTTAGTTACTGACGATATGTATACAATATACAAGATTCTAATTGCAATCAAAAGGAACAATAATTTCTACTAAAGGTAAAGGTTAAGACTGACTCTTTTTTGCAGTTGTACAACAATTTAAAATAAATATTCCAAAAGGTGCTAAAACTGCATCTTCACCTGTATCGGATAATAATATCAGGACAATATGAGAGAAAATTCATAAATAGTACAATTGAGATGCTTTCAAACATGAATCAAAATAATTCTCAACTAATGGTGATAGAGAAAAAATGAGCAGTACCCCCGAAAAACAGAGTGGCACAAATACAGGAGAGAGGACGGGCCAGCTTGACAAAAAGTCGGGCAAGGGCCTCAGCAACGGGGTCATCTCGGAGTTGGCATCGTACTGGAACGTCAA
>JAKEIK010000237.1 GCA_022545895.1 Nitrososphaeraceae archaeon
ATAAGAAATGTCTCGACAGGGTTATTTAAAAAGTGCGGAAAGCAGCTCCAATTATTAAGAGATAGTAACAGCGGCGAAGAGAATACTACATCTTCTTTAGCAGGAAGAGCAATAATTCCAATACCTCCGCCTAGAATGGAGAGATTAACTTATGAACAATGTTTAGAGGATCTGAAAAAAGAAGGACAAAAGCTAGAATTCGGAGATGATTTGTCGGATGCATCACTTAGAATATTAGGCGAAATTCACAAAAGTTTCTATTTTATAATTGATTGGCCTCTTAAACTAAAGCCATTCTATATCCATGAAAAAGAAGATAATGTAAGACTTTCTAAATCATTTGATCTACAATACCGTTACCTAGAATTAGTGTCAGGTGGAAGGAGACAACATGATCCTAAGAGATTATCTGCTAGATTAAAAGACCAGGGACTGAACACGCTAAATTTCATAGAACATCTCAAAGTATTCGAATGGGGAATGCCACCACATTCAGGCTGGGGCATGGGTTTCGATAGATTAATGATGGTAATGACCAACGCACACAATGTAAGGGACGTAGTACTATATCCTAGAGATACTGAAAGGCTTATCCCATGATAACCGATAACGATATTCCCTTTATTTTCCCTTCTTCGTATATATAGGCTTTAAATTCATTTCTGGCTGGAGAATAAATTAACCATACAATTGGATTTATCTCCATATATTTTCTATCTGTCATTGATGGGATCGGCCTAGATGTTGGATGTGAATGGAATATTCCAACTACACATGACTTGCTTTTCTCAACAACTTGATAAGCATCAATAAGTTCCTGTGGATCAATACTAAAAGTGACCGTAGACATGTCAGAATTTCTCATCACAATTATGTCGTTAACAAAAATATTACTTTCTTTCAAATCACCTTCGATATTAGCAGATGCATTATTCTTGCCAACTAGGAGAGCACAGCATTCGTTTGGTAACGAATCTTTTGCTAAAGAAATTAAATTCTGAATATGCTGGCTAGATAAAACAATGCTACTATTGCTATTTGCTTTTTCCGCCACCAATAGTAAATTTAGCCTTCATGAATGGATGAATTGTACAAAAATATGCATAATCCGCGCTGGTTAACTTTGAAGTATCAAGTGTGTATATGGAGTTTGGTTTTATTAGCGATGAATCAAAAGATTTACCAGCATCCTTAAAGCTGGTCACGGTATGTATTACATTGTCTTTGTTAGTCCACACAATGCCGAATCCTTTTGGCACGTTAAGATCTTTGGGATTATAATTAGGATTGCCCTGTGCAGAGGCACCTGGTAAAATAGTTACTTTTGTAAGATGTACAGGTTTTGATGAGGACTGGGCTGCTGTTTGTTGCTGTGCTACTTTAGAACTGTTATTCTTCTCTTGTTCAGATAGGGGAGACTTTGGACTAACGAGTCCAAAAACATAGAAAGTTGAACCTCCTACTATTGCTGCTCCAATGAATATGACTGCAAGAGCTTTTATGTAAGGAGATCTTTTATACGAGGCGACAGCCAAAACCATAGCCGGAATTGAAATTATCAACATTAAGCCGATAAATGTGAATATGCTTGGGATCTGGGTACTGACAGTTACGGCTCCTACAACGCCAAATGTTACTAAGAATCCTAAGGTAATAAATGTAGCCGACTTTGCCTTTCCAGTTGACGGAAAGCCGTCTTTGAATAAGCCTGATACAAGCAAAATCATACCTAAAAACATTGTTAACAATGATACTGCATGCATACCTTCTAAAAAAGTCTTAGCAATCCCTGCAAGTGAAATTCCAACTCCAACTATTCCTATAGAAGTGAGACCTATTCCAGGGGTTAGCAGATCCCAGTCAGTCATGTTATATATTTAGTTAGACGAATTTTGAGATAATTAATCTTTTCTAGGTTTTCTTAAAGAGTGAACATACAGTAACACTTCTTTCTAACTGACATCTATACATATACACATTGCTAAGTTATATTACTAATAACGTTAAACCCTATATCAATAGAATTATCAATCAAGACGATGATATCATTATTAACTTTTGATCTTATTCTGAGCTGTCACTATTGTTGTCTGTTTACTATTGGCAATTATTTATAAGATTGTTAATTCGTTCATTCTAGATTGGTCATAGCTATAACGAATAAATTAAATGGATGATTGGAGGACCTTTTCATAAATGTCCAAAGCTGTGAGTATAAGAGACTTCATTGAGGTTTCTAAAC
>JAKEIK010000238.1 GCA_022545895.1 Nitrososphaeraceae archaeon
ACAAAATGAAAACTGAAGTAATAGGTAAAGGAACTTGGTTGGACAAGGTCGCATCTGCTCTTATTGAAAGAGAGCTTAGTTTAGGAAGGCCATTAGACGAAATTAGAGTCGAAAGTGGGATAGGAGCTTCCGGGATTCCACATATAGGCAGTCTCGGGGATGCTGTACGTGCATATGGCGTCGCCATGTCCTTGAGAAATATGGGGTACAAATCAAAGTTAATTGCATATTCGGATGATATGGATGGCCTTAGAAAAGTCCCGACAGGTCTTCCAGAATGGTTGAACAAATATTTAGCAAAACCTGTTTCTACTATACCTGATCCATTTGGTGATTGTCATGACTCTTATGGTTCTCATATGGGTGGACTTTTGTTAGATGCACTAAGTAAATTAAATGTAGAATATGAATTTAGATCAGCATCACAACTATACCAGACTGGAATGCTTGCCGACCAGATTCACAAAATCTTGTCAAACAATTTGTTACTCGGATCAAAGATCGCCGAGATGGTCGGACAAGAGAAGTATAAGGACAGTCTACCATTCTTCCCTGTGTGTGAATCATGTGGTAGACTATACGTAGCGAAAGCAGAAGAATATTTCGAAGAAGAAAGGAAGGTGGTGTACTTCTGCAGCGGAACGAAGCTCGGTAATACGGAGATAAATGGCTGTGGTCATCGTGGGGAAGTTTCGGCTATTCTTGGAAAAGGCAAGTTAGCTTGGAAAGTCGAATTCGCAGCGAGATGGAGTGCACTAGACATAAGATTTGAAGCCTATGGAAAGGATATTATGGATTCGGTTCGGGTCAATGACTGGGTCTCTAACACAATTTTGGACTATCCGCACCCGTTTCATGCAAAATATGAAATGTTCCTCGACAAAGGCGGTAAAAAAATAAGTAAATCAGCAGGAAATGTATTTACTCCTCAAAAATGGTTGCAATATGGTACAAGAGAATCTTTACTATTACTCCTTTTCAAGAGAATCAGTGGTACTAGACACATTAGTGCTGAAGATATACCAAACCTGGTTGATGAATACGACATTTACGAAGACGTATTCTTTGGAAAAAGAAAATTAGAAAATGACGAAAAATTAGTAAAGGTCAAAGGCATTTATGAATACGTAA
Source organism: Nitrososphaeraceae archaeon (assembly GCA_022545895.1). GTDB lineage: Archaea > Thermoproteota > Nitrososphaeria > Nitrososphaerales > Nitrososphaeraceae > TA-21. Next base: position 1,132 of record JAKEIK010000238.1, read on the forward strand.
ATAATCTTAATCCCCCAATTTCCCCACAAATCCATGTTCCTTACAGAATAATAGCTCAACAAGCGTCACTCTTTTCTGGTCAAGATAGAGTACAAAAAATATATGACAGACTTGTAAAATACGGATTGGTATCAAGTCAATCTCCAAAAATAATGGAAAAAATCCAATTAGCGTGCAATTGGGCCGATGATTATTTGATATCAGATGAGATTTTCAATATTGAAATTACTCAAGGTGAAACAGTTGCGATAGGTGAATTGCTCAAAAAATTAGAGTCATTATCGGGAACCACTCAAACAGAGGAATCACAAAATGAGTTACAGAACACTATCTACAACTTAGCGAGAAAGAATAATATACAACCACGAAAGTTCTTTAAATTAATGTACAGAATGCTAATTAATAGTGAAAGCGGACCTAAACTTGGTAACTATATGTTTGATCTTGGGATCGAACGGACACGAAGCATTTTGATCAAATATTCCAAATAATTTTCAGATTGCTTGCGAATCTTATTGAAATTAGTAATGGTCTTTTGCGTGAGCTAATGATGTAAATCTAATTGAAACGGTTATTCGCATTCTGTATCCTGTCTTGTCAAGTATAGATTTCAAGGCATCTGTCGGCAACATGATGGTTTAGGCAAATTACAAGATATCCTATGATCCGTCCTAGAAATATATCTCCTAGGTGGAATGATTTGGAACAACATTTTTCATCACAGTTATCACAAGCCAATATTTCACCTAATTGGTATACTGTCAGGTACGTGAATGTCTACTACAACCACGAACCTATTAAATCATGTTTAACATTTGGGTTGTCGAATTTCTTTGTGATATTTCCTTTGATGCAAATCTAGGCTCAAGACTCGACGGCAAATCCTTAATGGGGTGTTCGATTCCCTAATCGCCAGGTTGCATTTCGTCATTAATACTGTGCTCATCTTTCAGACGATAGGTTAAACCAGGTGATAAGGCTGATATGACAACGGAATTATGTATTTCATCGCCAAATGTTCAGGTCGAATATATAACGACCATGCGGCATTCTCAAACAATTTGCATTCCATCGGGTTGCATTCAATGGACAAATATTCAGAAATAAATAAAATGTATACTGAAACGTATTTTACATCGAAAAACAACGATCTAATCTTAATATTTTCCTAATTCTCGGTATTACATACAATCTAACTACTGTCAAAATAGAATCCGTCAATCAAGTTCATATCATGCCTGGTTGCAAATTTGTTAAAACATATAGGCAAGAAGGATGATAACGTTTTTGAGGCTACGAGACATGCCCTTAGATTTTAAAAAAATGATAGAATTTGTGCTGGAGAAAAAACCAGAGACGACTTTGGAACAGTTAAAGGAACTCATTGAAGAGAAGAAACGAAGAATCGGTGCAGGGTACCTTACTGATCAGGGTGCCCTTTTTCTAGTTGCTGCAGATCTTGGTATTTCATTTGAGAATACACCCCAGTCACAAGTTGGAATAAAGGATCTTTATGTAGGAGCAAGAGATATCAACCTATCAGTAAGAATTCTTTCCATCTATCCTATCAGAAAATATACAAGGAAGGATTCTGAAGACCAAATTGAAAATAGAACATTGACCGTATTTGATCAAGATGGTGGGATTCGGGTAAAGCTTTGGAACAAACTGGCACATGGACCAGACGAACTCAGGCTTAAGCCAGGAGACTTAGTCAGAATAACAAATGGTTATATCAAAAGTGGATTAGATGGGAAACCTGTGGTCAATCTTGGTGAAAGTAGCAATATCGAGTTAGAAAGTGAAAATCGCGAATCTATACCAGATTTAGAATCCATCAAATTAGATGTTGACAAGGTTACTACCGAACAAGAACATATCGTAATTGATGGGGTAATCAAGTCCGCTCCAAGAATAGTCGAATTCTCAGATCCCCGTGGCGAGGTAAAAAAATCATTGCAGACTATCTTGTCAAATGGAGATTCAACTAGGAATCTGAGAGTTGCCATTTGGAATGTGAGTGAAAATAATATCCCACGGATCTTAAATGTAAATTCACGTGTTAGAATTATAGGCGCAAGGATAAAACAAGCAAATTTACAATACGGCAACGGAGATTTGGAGATTCACGGAGATGAAGGTACCGTGATTGAGGCAATAGACAAGCAAGCAAATTATGACGTAATAACGGTGAGGATAATTTCAAATGGAAATGCTGATAATTTCGGCAGGATCAATTTGTTTGGTATAGATAAGGATAAAAACATATTGACTATGGTGGTGGACGACAAATTGATGCCCCCAGGAATAACTACGAATTCTGTAATTGAAGGATTTCCGAGCAGAGTATTTGGAAATTCTTTAATATTTTCTCAAAAGGATTCGTACGTGAAATGCGTGGAAAACAATTCAATTCCTAAGTTGGAAGACACAATTTCAAAAATTAGGAATATGGATAAAGTGGGAGACATTTACATCGTTGAAGCCATTGTATTACAACAACCAAATTCTGTACAGGTCAATACCAGAACTGGTGGCCTTGTCAGCGTAACTGATACACTTATTGGGGACGATACGGGAGAAATAAGATTAGTCGGTTGGCGGGAAAACAGTGGTGAACTTGATAAGATTAAAGTGGGAGATAGGATCCGAGTTATTGGAGCAATTCTCAATGCCGGAAGGGATGGAAAACACGAGTTGACATTGAAAAAGGATTCATTGGTAGTTGCTATGTCATAATAGTGACTACTTATATGACTTAATTAGCCTAGAGATTTGATTCTAGGCCATGACTTTATTTTCTTAAAAGGAGAAAGTAAGAGACAATCGGGCATTGGCCGCAGTACGGAGTATTTTGACGCCTTAACCCGTCTTGCACTATACACCTAGTTAGTATAGTTTCCCGAACTTATTCTCGATCAGTTTATGGATCTGACTTGATTTTACATCATACTGAGATTGGGAAACCTTAAACCCGCCAGGAGGAACTGTAATTATTTTTGATGTAACTCCACAACATGCAAGTTCTTGTGTAGGGATTGATGTCCCTGTGATCTTATCGTTGACTAATGTAACAACGGTATTGGCAGTAATGGCAATTGCTGCCACACCGACAATTCCACCCGAAATTTTATCCTGTGAACTTGTGTATTCGCCGTCGAGAAAGGTCATCCCAAAGAATCGGTCGTCTTTGAATTTGTTATCATGTATTTTGCAGCATTGATCTGGGGAAAATACTCCAATGCCGACATCATTATTTGTTACTTCATTCTGGAAGATAATTGAACCTGGACTAGCCTGAATGGTAAGAAATTGAGTTGGTACAACTAATGCAGAAGCAGCGTCAGATAATTGAAAAGAAGTCCATGGTATGATCATTGAGTGTAATTATTGTAACAAACAATGGAAGCGTAACGGCTTTTATCAGTCCCAATCCCCGACATATGGTTCTATACTAGTAAACAATAAGATATTGAGTAGCTTGTGCTATATCTGTACTGTATGGCATTTTTCCTTTTCTTCGGGCTTGTCCGTAAGAACAACAAAAAGAATGGTACTGAAGGGCCCTATTGACGACAACCGATGATAGCGGAATCAAGGTCCAAAGATGTTACTTGGGATACCTGAAGGGATCGGTGGACCGCCGGAAATGTTCGGGATTCCAGGTACACCACCTAGGATGTTAGGGATACCATGTACATCATGCACCCCACCTAGGTTATTCGGGCTTCCAGGTACACCACCTGGGATGTTAGGGATACTCGGCCCACGGCCGGGGACACCTGTTGCTCCAAAAATAGAATCTGTTAGAGCATTAAACTCCTCTGGTGTTAGGCCTGCTGCTGTATTTTGTACTACCGCTAATGTCACTAGTCCGTTTACTAGTAATGCAACAGTAAGAAATACCATCATAGATTGTTTCATTGCAATTTTTACATAAAATTGGCTTATACAAAGTTCGACTCTTGAGTCCCTAACATATGTTAGAAATATTATACACAAATTAATTCGGTTTCATTTTTCTTAGTGCTGTCAAGTGATAAATACTGGCCTAGGAGGATTGGATAGGATCCGTGCAGATAATTTTGAACTTGTCTTGCAAGTCAGTAAACGATTCTTACCCTTCGCAGGATATACGGAGGGATGTCAACGATTGATTGATGCACCTGGTCCTTCAGAGTTAGCGTATTCGTTTCTTCCGTTTGGGGATTAGGTTTGCGTATTTATTATTCAGACCTGCAACTAATAGCGAGCAAAGTATCGGCCAGAGAGTGAGTGGGCGTAGGATTTAATTATCTTTGAACATTACAAGCAACTTACAAAATTAATGGACCAACGAAAAGTGAAAGAGGCGGCGAAGTCCAACATCTCACTGGGAGATATTTATAGCCTTGATGGCTAATGGCCTGGCTATGCACGTGGTGGAATGTCATACAGGAATTGTCAGATGTGCATAGTCGCCGGGCCGAATATCGACATCACTACTAAATTAATAAAGAGAACGAAAAATATTTTTGAAACAAAGTTAAGTCTGATTTTCCCAGACAATACAGGCATGTCCTTCTAATCACCTTGACGTACGCGCAATAGCGAAAATAATTAAATTTGGCTCTTTCAAAGTATCCATTATGGTAGCAGTGCAATTAATAGAAAGTCCAAATATTATATCGTTGCAAACAGAGATAAACAAATTTCTTGAAGGCATAGATAAGGCTGATTTAATAGATATTAAATTGACTAGTCCACAAAAAGACTCGGTAGCACCGCCCGCAAAATACGCGGCTATGATAATATACGAACCTAGGCCAAAAGCGAATTCTCAACGCCTCGGTTGAGTCCGTTAACAGGCTCCATAACTCCTCGGTATCTAGGCAATAGGCTCCAGCATTTGAGCCATTGTATTATAGACTTGTATGAATTGCAGTGCCCTGGGTGTTATCTTGTACACTTTTTCCTGCTCATCGTATTCCAAAAGACGCTCTTTCAGAAAAACTTGCAAATGACGAGTTAGGTGACGATGAGAAAGAAGTGAAATATACATCAATCTGGTAATCAGTATCCCTCTATGTTCCGCGGCAACACCCCATAGGAGCAATGCATAAAGTTCTTGTTTACTGCGTTTTTCCTCGTATGGCTAAGTATATTCAATAAAATATTATAGTGATAGTGTCACGAATGTAAATAACTTGACGTGGACTCCCTCTCCTTACAGGAATGCTTTCCTTAAATCCATCAGTAAATCCTTGGATGGTAGTGTTAAATGCAAGTGTTATTCCAGATGACAGGCTTCAAGAAGTTCGAATAAGACTCCTAGACGAGATTAAAGTCACAAAGAAAAGAATACACCGCGATCTTCATCCGTTGTTCAATCTCACTATGCAAAATAAAGTAGACCATGCGAATCGTATCCTGCGCCTCATGGATCGATACCCACAGATGACAGTTAAAGAATTGCTGTATTTGATTGAATGCAGAACTGAAGGTGAAAAATTTGTTATTTCCTCTTATCGTTGGTCGGTACCGATGCTTCAAGAAACTTATGATAATAGAGATAATTTGGAGCGACTACAATTCCTCGTTTGGGATGCGGGTAAAGTACAATTTGAAGATTAACACCGTCATTCAGAACGGAGGTCTATCACTTACTTTTTTAGACTAGAAACTCTTACGGACCGTAGATACTCGACCCAGATTGGCACGACTTTATGGTTGGAGAGTGCCAAAGTTAGATCGGACTACATAATATTTGGACAGAAGTTTGAATCGAATGTGATTAATCATAAGAAGATCTTACAAGGCTAGTCTTGCTGTTGATTTCCTTTAATGAATTCGAGAAATTGATTTGTATAACAATTTGTCATTAATTAACTATGTCTGAAATAGGATTAGTCGAGATATTCAGTATGGCGGAAGCTATCGCATTAATCGGTACGCTGTTCGTCATTCTGTATTTCTCCAGAAAACAAATGCAGAGTCTGTCATTAGATATTGAAACAAAAGTTCTCAATGACTTGAACGAAAGGATGCATGCGATTACAACCGTAGGAATTGAGAGACCAGATCTAGTAAAGGTACTGAATAAGGCAAATATTTCTCCTGAAATTGAATTTGCATATAATATTCTATTCACATTTGCACATGTTTTTCACATGCGACAGAGAAAAGTTCTACGTGATTATGAGTGGATTGGTTGGGTGCGAGGGATAAAAAGTACATTTGAACGGGGAACGATAATGGACATATGGAAAAGCAATGTTAGTATGGAGTGGTTTGATCCTGCTTTTCGAGAGTTCATAAACACGGAGATAGTTCCTGTGAGTATTAAAAAACAATAATAGTAAGAATACTACACCCGAGCCAAGAATCAATTGGAGAGCCAATTTCCATAAAAAATATGTCTTACCTTCGATAGTATACAAACCTGCAACTAATATCAAGTAAAGCACGGATTAAAGAGGGAGACCTAAAGTAAGCAATAAAAACCGATTTTTGCAATGTAAGGGGAAAGCCTTATTAAAAAAGCGATACCAATTCCGACGATGTCATCAGTGGGGGTATTAAGGGAAGTTATGCAACGATTGGAGGAAACATTTAACAACCCGCAGCAAAGAGAATCAAATTATTTTGATTTTTATCATGATTCCTTGAGAATTCATGGTTTCCCTCCGAATCTTCCCGCCAACAAGGAAGGTTTTAAACAGTTCGTTCATGTCCTATGGAAAGCATTTCCTGATATGAGAATTACTTATGAAGATATCGTTATTGAAGGGAATAAGGTTGCATGCAGGTACAGCATAACCGGCACACATAAAGGTGAATTTACAGTAAGTTTATACTTAGCATATGGAAAGTTTTTCCCCACGGATAAACAATTCAAAATAAACGGCATGACCATTTTTTCTTTTCAGGATTCAAAATGCATAGAACGCTGGAATGTTATAGACAATCTGTCGTTGATGGAACAGTTGAGGCCCTAATCCTGAAACTTTATCTTCCGAAGAGGGAATGCCACAAGCCGTAATTGATGCATACTCCTACCGTTACTGATACTACTGTCGGCCGTAAGTAAAATAATACAAATATGACATTCCATGAACGAAAAGGCTGTAATAGGTCTTACTCAACCGCCCGAACCAGAATAATCTTTATTTTTTTTATTTGACGGAAACCTAATCTATTAGATTAAAGTAGCATAGCGCGTGAAACTAAAATTTCTGGTTGCCGCTATAGTAGCAACCATAGTAGCACTCACGTTAGTGATATATCTGATCGGACTAAACCAACAGAATGAAATACGGTCTATACTTGCCAACTGAAAGTATTTTTAATTTCTTTTTGACCTGTGTCTATCTAGCCCAACAATAATAACAATGCAGATAAATCAACCATATTTATGACAATAGTACCACAAATAGCAAAACTGAAATATCAAATATCCAATAAAATACCTAACAACTCAGTGGGGTTGCTATTGCGGCAATCGGCGAGGCCAGCCAGCAACCATGGCAGTCTTGTTATTACCACTTCGTTTTATGAATTATGGCGCTTCAGTCTGGATTTTCTGGGCTCGCACATGTACATGCTTCTTGAGGGTGTCTGCATCCAATGCAAATTAGGTCTTGGCCGCAACGGTTACAACTAGTCATACAAAAAACTGGTGCGCATAGATTATAAACTATAGTACACTAGGCTTAGTCACCATCCGCAAATGGACTGAATTGCTGTATTAAAGTGCGAATTATGACCTGCATTTATAATACTAGTACTTCATGCTCGAAAACCTACAGCGACACCTCTCTAATGGACATATTGAAGCACATTAGGACGTCGATAACGATAATCCTAATAATTGCGACACTAATGATGAATACCGTGGCTACGATGAATTTACAACAAGGCTCTGCATTTGGTTTTGTTGAGCGACAACAGATTGCGGATTTCTAAGACTTATAGCACAGTTTGAGAAGGTCGTTATCGGTGCTTAGAATCCACCAGATCCTGACAAGATAGCACAATACCGACAACTAACGGGTCAATGGAAATCTGATGTCATTGATGCAGTATTACAAAATCCACCAGAGCCTGATAAGATTCTTCGATTGCATGACGTATATGGTGACAAAGTCTTGGAAATATTCCTTGGTGGACCAGATACAATTCCGGGATTACTGAATGCATATAGTCAAGGCGTGAAATAGATATTTGAACTTGGTCCCCGCTATTTTCTTCCTGAGCCTACAAAAAGATTTAACATCGGATTAGAGATCAAAGTTAGGGACAGAGCACTTTAACTTGACACCCTGCTAAGAGGATCCTGGCTCAGACTTCCTTTTATAATAGCCAGTTCAAAATTGGCTAATGAATAATAGAATCATTTTGGGAGTTATCGTGACGATGGCTCTTGGAACGACAGTAATCTCAAGCGGACTAACGGCGCAAGTAGTATATGGCTCACATCTTCCCGTAATAATAGAGAGAAAAGCCCCCCCAGCAATTACAGGTGAAAACGTATACGTCGTATGGACTAGCAACAAGACTGGACACGATGAGGTGTTGTTCAGAGCAAGCACCGATAATGGCAAAACATTTGGTGACAAAATTAATCTTAGTAACACGACCAATGATCAATCCACAAGAGTTGAGATCGACTCAGACGCGGATAGCGTAGTTGTTACATGGTGGGAAACTAACGAAACAAGTGACCTTCCAGTCATGAGAATAAGCAATGATAATGGCAAGACCTTCGGGCCATTATTGCAACTGGCAGCGAATGGAACTCTAGGCGAATAAATATTCGTCATTCTTTATTTTTTTCTGTAGAGCAGGATTTTTCAGTTGTGAAAATAATTAAATCAGAATATTCCATTTGAAATTATAACATCATGACTGGCAATTATCTTATTGATTCTTTGAAGGGAAGCAGCCTTGCTTTCTAAGACTGGGCCTTGGGGTGTAAGTTTCTAAACCTGTGCTTGCCGTTCTTTAGTTGTTTTGGTTTCGGTAATCTCCTCCACTTTTTACAACGGCTTGCTTATCAAAACGCCGTTACTATCCATTTCACACACTCTTACTTCGGGTGTCGAAGCAGCTCTTGATTTTCTATATGGTCCAATCATTTGAAATACTTGTTCGTAGAATCTCGTCCAATGTCGCACTTTGCTAAAGAAACTATAATAGGTTCTACGATTTAAATACTGTTTATGTTCGCCCTCAGTGGTTTCAAATCACTAACACCAAATTTAGTTAATTAACAAGTTAATGATCGTTCAGTTCTCCTGTATATTTCGTATGTTGCAAATAATGTACTTCAGCCTTCCTTATCGCCCGGCTAGTCATAAACACCGGTCCAACCCCAGTGACTAGCGGGCCTCAACATATAATCACCCAGAATTTTTTGGCATAATCACTATGCTCGGATAGTAGTATTTCCTCGTGAACCTGATAATACCGATATAAATTGAGACTATGTCCAGATACAGACTAGTCTTTCCAAAAGGCTCTGGTAGTTACATATTGTCTCTCGGCATTGTATATGCTCTTGAAGACATTCTCATCGTCTACATAATTGCGTAGTATTCGAGCCGCTGTGTCGACTCCAACACCGTATCCGGATAATACCAAAAGTGCTTTTTCACCAAAATTGTTTATAAGAGATGCTACTTTCCATGCACGCTCGAATTTGTGATTTTCTTCTGAGGTAATGCTTGCCCCACTCAATTTATTCAAGATTATTTTAGGCAATTCATAATCTGATGAGAAAGTTGCAGTTATTAATCTTGATCCACATAAATTGCAGGATAAAATCCCTGCAACCTGCTTAGTCTCAATTAAACGTTCCCACTTCCCACATCTGATGCATATTAGTCTGTGTTTAGTGTTCTCAAGTCTTTCCTTGATGAGTTCAATGATGCCGCGTTCAATATTAAGTGGTGACGAGGTGAATTTCGAATTGTGGTCGGTTATTGGGGAAGCTAATGGGGTGAATTCGGTTAGATCATACCAATGAATTTTGATATGATCGTTACGCACATCTCTCATTACTGAGTTGGTAAGAGAAATATCATATTTGTCGTGAATTAACTCGCGAAGTGATTCTTCGCTTAGTGGTGTCTTTGAATACCTATCATAAATTATACGTGCAATTCGCTTATCATAGGTAGCTGCCTTGTCAACAATCCCGAATTTCTTTGCAACATTCCACACGCGCCAATTTAGATTGTAGGTTCCTGTCAAAGAAGCGATCAGGACTGCACCTATATCGTAGTCCTCTCTAAAAATATTCTCTATATGATTCTTGCCAAATCTAGCACTAGAACTGAGCATTATTCTGTAGGGATCATACTTTGTTTCAACAAAGTATCCAGTCTGGGAAGAAATTATTGTTGACAAAAGGGATGCAAGTGTATTATTAACTTTACTTCCAAAAGTACAGTGCACGACAACAGTATTTTTGTTGGCAACACTTTCTATAACTATGTTCTTCGCATCCGGAACGATAGCGATACTTTTCAATATGTTACTATAATCGGGCATGATAGCCGTTTTTGCATCTTTTAAAATCTGCTTACGTACTTCCCCAACTTCCCTTGCGGTTTCAAAGTCTACAGGTATCATCTCGCCTACCCAGTGAGGAATATTTATAGGGGATCCATGAATTTGTTCCACGTGAACTTGCATTTTGTTTTCGTTTACATTGATGATACGCCATTGTGATCCCTTAAGCACAAAGACATTTCCTTTTTCTCCAAATTCTCCTATAAATTGCTGATCTAACGTCCCAATTCTCCTTTTTCTTGTCATATCCACTACTTCAAACTTCAAGATATGCGGAATAGTTGACAAATTTTCAAAATAGTAGGTGTATGATTTCATACCTGATTTGAAAGTATGGTCCTCATCGTGATATCGAATAATCCTGCACGTATTCAGTAACTTGGCTACATTTTGGAGATCATTAAAAGAAACATCCCTGAATGGATACGCCTTAGTAAAGAGGTTGAACGCTTCTAGTAGTGATTTTGAACCTGGGTTGTTTATAGTTAAACTAACTAGGTGATGTGCTAACACATCAAGCGGAGCTTCATGTGGGATTTGAGATTCCAAGGATTTGCGTTTCATCCTTCGCATAATTGCTAAAGATTCGACCACATCGTCGTAGTTATTTGAAACAATTAGCCCTTTGGCTGAAGATATGTTATTGTGTCTGCTGCGACCTATCCTCTGAATGAGCTTTGAAACTTGCTTAGGGGAGCCATCATGTATAACTAACTCAACCGAGCCTATGTCCAACCCCAACTCGAGCGAAGAAGTGCATACTACAATTCCCGACATTCCAGATCTTAAACGAATTTCTGTATCCTCACGAATTTCACGAGATAGCGAGCCATGATGTACATCAGTTGACATCTCATCTAAATTCCTAAGAACGGATCCAATGTATTCTGCTTCATCCCTTGTGTTTGTAAACAATAGGACGGACCCTGAAATTTTGTGAGACTTGATATATTTGAGTATGTAACGCGCAATGTTGCTGACTGACCCTCCTACATACTTTACATCAACATCATAGTCACGGATTGTCTTATCAACTAGAATCGCACACTTCCTTCCTACACCACTGATGAATCTCGCGGCATCTTCCAAATTTGAAATTGTAGCTGAAAGTCCTATTCTGATCACTTTTCTATTGCTGTTGGCTTGAAGACGTTCAAGACTCAAAGCCAGGTGAGCTCCACGTTCATTTGAAATTAGTTCGTGGACCTCGTCAACTACTATCCATTCCAGCTCCTTCAATGAATGTAATAAATTCTTGTTAGTTAAAATTACCCCCAAAGACTCTGGCGTGGTTATGAGAATGTCAGGTGGATTTGTAACTAGTTTTCGTCTAGCACTGGTAGTTGTATCTCCATGTCTTATCTGTACGTCTAGCTTCATTTTTTTTGCATAATTGATTATCCTACGGAACACATCGTTGTTCAATGCACGAAGCGGTGTCACGTAAATTGCTCTTATAGATCCTGTTGAAGAATCAGCCTGGGACATTAATGAGAAAACCGGAATGACGGCTGCTTCAGTCTTACCAGAACCAGTGGGAGCCACCAGAAGGCAATTTCCTCTCCTATTTACTACAGGAAATGCTTTCTTTTGAATTTCCGTTAAGGTATCAAAACCATTCCTCTTGAATGACTCTAATGTTAAGGCGTCTGAATTCATCTAATCGTTTTCTCTGGCAGTTTCTGATTTTGTCTCTTCAATAAAACGGGATTTAGGACTTAGACTCTCATAGTACATTACGGCTGCAAGACCTATTATGAACATCCCGATCGCTGCAGTTACTAAAAGATCAAAATTCAATGTCCCTAAACCAATTTCTAATTTACTCCTCAGATTTATAAATGGATTGATTCTCGTTAAGATAGCACAACGAAATTTTACCTCACATAGAAATTGAACCCACAGGTTAAAAAGATTTGACCGGAATAACTATTTGGCAATTAATGCTCACTCCTTTTATCGTAACTAAGGAATGATCTTCTCTAAATGCAAAAAGAACCGATTTATCTTAAAGCGATAACGCTTCGGGATATGAGCGATCTTAGTGGCATTAAAGAAGATGCTCGGAAACACACTATCCTTATTATCAGAGTGACTCCGCTTGCTCACAAGGATATAGATAATTTAAGGAAAGTGATAGAGGACTTGTACAGCTATGTAAAATCATCCGGAGGTGATATTGCGAGACTGGGCGAGGAAAGGGTAGTTATTACGCCCCCAAACGTAAAAATCTGGAAGGGAGCATACGATTTGAAATAACGATGTAGAACTTGAGACATTTTTCATGACTAAACCCAATTTATCATAGTAGCCTTATTGATTCATGGATTGATGGATGTTGTGTCTGTATCTTGAAGATTTTATTTATACTAGTCGCTAGGACATGGCATCTATTTCCACTTCCGTGGTTAGTGATTATCTTTCTTAACTTTGGTTTAAGCCTACTAACATAGGCTAATGTTTGATTGTAGTCACTGTGACTGCTGAACCCCGGAAGGGCATCCACAGCACATTTGATTTCCAACACTTTTTTGCCTATGCACACTTCACGCTCACCTTCCATTATTTTAGCGCTAGGAGTAAATGGGACGGGATTAGAAATTATAATAAGTTTACTTGACGGATCATCACAAATTTGACTCAGCAACGTAACTGATTTTCCATCAATCAATGTTGGTGAGGGTGCCAATGCGATAGATTTACTCCAATCCAGCTTTCCGTCAAGAGGAACTAAAGATTCGGTGAATAGGGGATCTTTCTCGCAATTTGAGATCCTTTGCTTCAAATTCTTGGATAGATATTCTGTATAAATTTCGTAAAAGTCGAGGTTATCCATTATACTTTCTTCAATTAAAATATTATCAGGATTAATCTTACCTGCATTACGTAACATTCCGAGAGTAATGCAAAGTTCCTGTGATAATCCCAATTCAGGAACAGGAATGAGTATTCTTCCACCGATGGCCAAGGTGGAATTTATGCTATTGGTGAGATTTATTTCAGCTTCTTCCCTTGACGGAAAAATATCCTCACGGCTCCCGTTTGTACTATCGAGAATCAGTGTTTCAACTCTTGGAAAATTCCATATCGCATTATCTAATGCAACCATCATTCCAAACTTAAAATCACTAGTGTATACCAAATTGTGATCACCATTTCCAATATGCAAATGTGCCGATGCTGAACCCAGTATATGCCCCGAGTTTGTAAGCATCAAACGAATATCAGGTGAAATATCTGTAACAAATCCTGGATTAATCGGTATCGAATGTAGAATAACATCGTCAATGTCGTTTCTTGAATAAATCGAATTGTTTTTGTGTGTAAGAATAAATTGGCGTTGCAGAGCAATCATCAATGGTAACGTAGGTTCAGTGCAATATACCGGACCTTCATATCCATATTTGAATAAGAGTGGCAAGGCCCCGGAATGTCCAAGATGTCCATGGGATATTACAATGGCATCAATATCATTCATGCCAAGACCGGTAATATCTATTCGTGGTATGGAATTTAGATTTTCATTTTCGTAAACCTTAATACCAAAATCCAGGAGAACTTTACTTTCATGAGTGATCAAAAGTATTGCGGACCTTCCAATCTCATTAAATCCCCCGAGACAAATGATATTAGCTTCGGTAACCCCTCCAAGTTTAGACCTGAATATCTTTTCTCCAATTTGTTTATAAAAAAGGATACGTTCATCTGACCTCTTGTTCAGTATATCATTAATCTCTTTGAAAATTTTGAAGTTTCGGGGTTTTCTTCTGAATATCATTCTCCAGCCAGTCATTTCCGCCAAATCAATGTTAATCTGTGATAGCGTACTCAGTGCATTCTGATCATTTACAAAGACTGTAGCTTCGCCTAATGCTGGGTCAAAAAAAACTTCTGAAACATCGGATTTAGATATACATTTTGAATTTAGAATCTGTCTGGTGACTCTTTCTGAAGACCTAATGGAATTATCAGTTCGAATTACTCTTCTCTTTTTAATAGAGTTGACCAACTGAGAGACCAGCTCTTGGTGTTCCAAAAGATACCTGGGGTTTTTCGTATACAATCCAATATAGGGGCCCTCGTATTCGATCTTTGTAACCCCAGATTCAGATGGGAGGTGTCGTAGGATAGTAGCCATTATATTTTGGTTCGTAGAATGGCCTTCTGAAACTCTGTCAAACATTTTTCTATATTTCACTTATTTGAAATCTTGTGGTAGAAGATATCAGATCTGGTTCATAGTTGAACCTAAATAACCTTTCGTTCTGAGTAATTGCCAAGAGTTCGATTTACTTCAAGTAGTTCTACCGCAGGTGATTATGAGATCGCTGAAACAAAATGTCAGAAATTAAATAAAGCATACGCGTAGGCCATATGTTCAATGTCCAAGCCAACCCATTCCATGGAATTGCCACGGAATATACTAATTGGCGAGGGAGTAATTTCAGAGCTAGGATCATTCCTCGCAAATCTTAACGAAAACGTGAAAAAAGTTAGCCTCATTTCAGGTAATATTGTCAAATCAAGGGTAGGTGACCTATGTAGTAAAGTCTTGAATAGTTGTTCTATAACGGATTCATGGCATATTGCACCATCTGCATCAATCGGCTCTCTAAGGAAATTACAGAATAAAATTCGAGCGAGTCATCCGGATTTCTTAATAGGCATCGGGGGTGGAAGATCCGTCGACATCGCAAAAATGATTTCAAGCAACCTCCGAATCCCCTTTGTGAGTGTGCCTACATCCGCCTCCCATGACGGGATCTCAAGTCCTTTCGTATCAATAAGAGGTCGCGAAAAGCCATATTCATTAAAGGCTCATGCACCAATTGGTGTGCTCGCTGATACAGACCTGATATCCAAAGCTCCTAATAGACTAAATGCATCTGGTTGTGGTGATCTTATCGGAAAAATTACTGCAATCAAAGATTGGGAATTGGCCAGAGACGACATGAATGAGTATTTTGGGACATACGCGGCCAATCTTGCACAGTTAAGTGCAAAAATAATTACGGAGATGCCTAAATTATCCTTGAGAAATGAATACGAGATAAGAACAATTGTCGAAGCTCTAATCAGTGCTGGAGTGGCATCGTGTATTGCGGGAAGCAGTAGACCTTGTTCAGGATCAGAGCATTTGTTCAGTCACGCACTCGAGTATGTGACAAAGGATGATTGCGGTCTTCACGGGGAGAGGGTTGGTATCGGTACGATTATGATGTCAAAATTACACGGTATGGACTCTGAGATGATCATAAGGGCGTTAGAGAATGTATCGGCTCCGACAACAGCAAAGGAAATCAAAGTAAATGAAGAGCAGTTAATAGATGCACTGCGTATAGCACAATCTTTGAGACCAGATCGATATACAATTCTTACGAAAGTAAAAATGGACAATGACTCAGCGAGGAACCTAGCCAAATCTGTAAATGTGATTTAGGTGTATGATAATATTTTGAGATACCCGTCTGTCGGCGTCGATCTCCTCGGATCTACTGGGATCTATTTGCTAGAATAACATTTCAAACCTTTTTCTGAGATACTTTCTTTTCTTCTATAGTCTCTTTCTCAACCTTGGGTGTGTCTTTCTTTTCTTCTATAGTCTCTTTCTCAACCTTGGGTGTGTCTTTCTTTTCTTC
>JAKEIK010000239.1 GCA_022545895.1 Nitrososphaeraceae archaeon
TCCCCTTTCAGACTTTTGCATTTTTGATGGCAATCTCCAACTTCTGTTTCTGACTCTGTATTTGAGTTGGCTCGATTTTCTTGAATAATGGTTCAACTTTTCCCAAACTTTCACCGGGTTTTATACACATATGACCTAAAGATTCCCATTTTTGTATGTGAACATCGCTACCATCACCTCCACGATCAATTCCAAGCTGAAGCCAGATCTTCTCGGCAGAAAAAGGGATAAATGGTTCAAGCATTATTGCCAATGATCTTACTGCATTAATTGATATGAATAGTAATGTGTTTGCTCCCTGAGGGTCCTTCCATGGTTGCTTTCTCTGGAAGTATTGATTCAAGAATGAGGAAAACGTAAGAATTTCCTTTAATGCCTTGTCAACCTCATTATTCTCCAGAAGATGTCCAACAACACCACCAATCTTCGTCAGCCGATCAATTATCTCTTGGTCTTCTTTGTCAAAATCTGAAGGTTCTGGAATTTTGTCAAAGTATTTCTGACAAAAAGAAAGAGTCCGATTTATAAAGTTACCAATATTGTTAATCAATTCATTGTTTATTTTTTCTGCAAATGAATCCCAATCAAAGTTGACATCATCCTGCGAATAGCTGCTTATTGAAGCAATATAAAATCGGAGATAATCACGGTCAAATTCTTTGACAAAATCTTTCAATCCTATGTACCAGTTTCTACTTTTTGAAATTTTTTGATTTTCAAGCATCAAATGTCCGCGCGTAGGTATGAAATCTGGGAGTTTGTATTCATTCTTCATGCCCATTCTTATCGCCGGCAAGAAAAGATAATGATGATATACAATATCCTTTCCAATAAAATGATATATTTCTGAATCATTCCATTTTGATTTTGCGCGTTCCAGTCCACCTAAGAGATCGGCTAAAGTAGAAATGTAACAAAGGTGGTTGTCGAACCAACCATAAAAAACTTTGTATTCCATTTTACTATTGTCACTGTTGTCAGTGGCATGTGTCTCATTATTGGTAGTTGGTATTTTTATTCCCCAGGGTATATCTCTCGTTATGTCCCAATCATGTAATCCTTCGCGGATCCAGTGTAGCACGTATTTCTTCACGTCTGTTTGAAGAGATTTACTTTCATTAAGCCAATTTTCAAGCTCTTTTGAAAAAGTGGAGAGATTAAAAAAATAATGTCTTGACTTTCTCATAACGGGTTTTATGCCGCATATGGCACATTTTGGATCAATAATCTTGTCGGGTATCCTTCCACATTTTTCACATAGATCGGAATATTGATCCTCAGCACCACAAAAAGGACATTTTCCCATCACATATCTATCAGGAAGAAATTTTAGGTCGGTTTCGCAATAGAATTGAATTACATCGTTCTCATATATGTAACCGTTCTTTTGAAGGATTTTGAAAACACATTGTACAAATTGCGCATTGGTGGAAGAGCTTGTTTGTGAAAACAAATCAAATGAAATTCCAATTGACTTAAAATCCTCAGTGTCTCGATCATGCCAATATTTTACATAGTCTTCAGGATTTTTCCCTACTGCTTCTGCCTTTATCATGATAGGTGTTCCAAAATCATCGGATGCACATAAATGATAAACATCTCTTCCACTCAGTTTGAGATATCTAGTGAATATATCTGCAGGTAGATATGTTGATGCTACGTGCCCCAAGTGTATTTCACCGTTTGCGTAGGGTAAAGCACTGGTAACTATTACACTTCTGTTAAAACTGAGATTATTGTCAGATTTACTAGGCAAGGATAACTATTGGACAGACTATGCAAATTAAAGGTATCTAAAATCTGTTGCCAAAGGCGATTATGGTTATCATGTAAATTATTATGTAAATTATTATTGCCATTATGTCAGAAGGTATCTGTTGGCATTTAACAATAGCAGGATTGGGAATTCAAAATTGGCAGAGCAAGGGTTGAACTCCTGGCAGTGGGCAAATTCCCGAATGGGAGTGATAAGTAGGATCTTGAATGAATTTGGAAAGACTAAACCCCTAAATCAAACAAAATTGGGGCTATGCCTACACATAACAAAAGAAACGTCTGTGCTGGTTATGGCTGCACTACGATTGGGTGCAAAGGTTACGATTTGTTCTGCTAATCCACTGTCAGTTCAGGATGACATAGTTGCGTTTCTTTTTTCAAAGGGGGTTAGTGTTTTTGCCCGGAGAGATGAAACCGTGAAGCAATACAAGGAAGGCATAAAAGAGGTATTGAATAGGCGACCTGAAGTTTTGGTCGATGACGGATCAGCTATGCATATTGTCGCTCATTCTTCTGGGTCTGAAGGAATAGTAGGAGGAACTGAAGAAACTACTTCAGGAATTAGGAGGCTAAAGATCTTGGAGAAAAGAGGAAAATTAAAGTATCCAGTCATTGGCGTAAACGATGCTCTCTCAAAACATCTTTTTGACAACAAGTATGGTACGGGACAAAGCACAATGGACGGAATTATCCGAATAACCAATCTGCTTATTGCAGGGAAGAATATAGTAGTGTGCGGTTACGGGTCTGTGGGGAAGGGTATAGCAATTCGGGCGAGAGGCTTTGGTGCCATCGTTACCGTAACAGAGACTAATGCGCATAGGGCACTTGAGGCACATATGGATGGCTTCATCGTTAAAAGACTAATTGATGCCGTCAGCGAGGGTGATATCTTCATTACATGTACCGGACAAATTCATGTAATTAGAAAGGAACACATTATCAAAATGAAGAGCGGCTCAATTCTTGCCAATGCAGGACATTTTGATATAGAGATAGACACTAAGTATTTGAAATCAAATTGTGATGACAGATATTTAGTGAGACGCTATTTAGAATGTTTCAGAATCAGGGGTAAGAGGGTATATTTGTTGTCAAGTGGTCGGGTTGTAAATTTAGTCGGCTCCGAAGGGAATGCTCCAGAGGTGATGGCAATGTCATTCGCAAATCAACTGTTGTCAATAATCTACATATGTAGAAATCACCGAAAGATGAAAAGAGCCGTTCACGATGTTCCTATGGAAATAGACCAATACGTTGCCTTAACCTCTTTGAAATCACTCGGTATAAAGATAGACAAACTTACAGATATTCAACTGAAGTATAGTAATTCTTACTAGGAAGGCGAAGATGTTAATGTTGTGCTAGTGCCATGGTATTGTCAGGGCGTTGCGTTAGTTACAAAATACAAGTTCCAATTAATACTTTATAAGACTCGTAAAACAAATTAAGTGAAAATAAATATGACGTGGATCAAAGTGGCAGAAACTAGTGAAGTAAAGGAAAAGAGTGGAAAAGAACTCAATGTAGAAGGGAATAGGATTGCACTTTTCAGGGTTAATGGAAACTATTTTGCAATAGATGCTATATGTAGACATCAAGACGGGTCCCTTGCGCCTGGAGCCCTCGACGGAGAAATAGTTGAATGCCCCTTACATTCGTGGCACTATAATATCAGAACAGGAGCGTTGCTTGACTATCTGGACGGGGTTAAATTGAAGACGTACAAAGTCGATATTAGAGGAAACGAAATTTATTTGGATTTCTAGGATTTCTACCGTGTCAATACATTTATCGTACATATAGCCACAGGTTCATTTCAGCATGAAGATTTACAACAGACTTGATAATGAATTTGAAAAAGTGATTCCAGACAAGGATAACAATATTCGCATTTACCTTTGCGGTGTAACGACATATGATGATTGTCATATTGGGCATGCAAGGACAATTTTGGTTTTTGACGTGTTAAGAAGATACTTGCTGTACAAGGGATTCACAGTTATATTTGTTCAAAATTTTACTGACATCGATGACAAGATAATTAATAGAGCAAAAAAAGAGGGCATAACAGCTGAACAAATATCATCAAGATACATTGAGAGTTACTTTGAAGATTTTACTAAA
>JAKEIK010000002.1 GCA_022545895.1 Nitrososphaeraceae archaeon
GGACTAATATTTTTGAGAACAACTAAATACTATGGTTACAACTTCTGGTATTTAATATGATGTAGTGCCCGATAGCCATTTTATGATCATTATGAGAGGCTCATTCTTGCTACCGATTCACCCCAGTGTCCTTACTACGTAATTTTATGGTTTTTGGGTATCCAGGATATGAATTCCAATTTCTTAATTAGAAATCTCGCGTAGTATCTTGTATTTGACTTTCAAATCTTATATGGAACATCCAGGCAAGGAACGAAAAGATGGAAGCTAAAAATATATTTCCCGTTCTAACATTCAGGAACCTGACGTATTGAATTCTTAGCTGTATACGGTTATTTTACCACTACGACGGGACAATGAGCATATGTTACTACACCAGAAGCTGTGCTCCCTAACAACATTTTCTTGATTCCTGATAGACCTTTTGTCCCAATAACAATTAAATCTATTTTATGTTCTTCAGTATATTCCACAATCGATTTCACTACGGAAGTATTACTGATGATAACGTCAGTGTTAAGTCTAATGTTAGTTTTGGATGCCCTTTTTTTCACTTCGTCCACGTGTTTCTGCCCTCCATCCACTGCCATCATTGCGATTTCTTTAAGAGGGCCAGGCAGTGCGGGTGTTAGAGCGTCTTCAATATATCCATATCTAATATCAGGAGACACTACATACAATGAGGTCAATTCAGCTTCATGTTTTTCGGCAAGATGAATAGCATATTCAGCGGCATCCAAAGAAGGTTTAGAGCCATCCACTGCAACTAGGATCTTCTTGATGGTTACACTACGACCTGACAATAATATTCATTGCAATTATTATTATATAGACCTTTAGCACATGTAATTGTGACTGATATCCATCCTACGCAAAAAATAGAATTGACAAAGGGTACATTTTTCATTCATCTCTGTCATTTCGTTTTGGTTTGTCATAAAATGAATGAATAGTACTTGGGACCACACTGTAATGGGTGCTGATATTGATTATAGAGATTAGCAGATACACAATGGTTGAGTGGTAGAATATGAATGAGCAATTTTTATTTTGTGTAATGGGTAAAAACATTTCACCCCGATGATTATCTATTGTATTATTGCCAATTAATACTTCATTACTCACTTTACTACTAATACGGGACAATGTGCATAAGTGACAATGCCAGAAGCTACACTTCCTAGTAACAGCTTCTTAAAACCTGACTTCCCCCTTGTTCCCACCACTATTATATCAACACTTCGATTTTCACAGTAACTAACAATTGAGCTTGCTACCAGTAATGGACCACCCAAAATTTCTAGCTCTGTTATGATGCCTCTTTTCTCACAGCTAATCTTAATTT
Organism: Nitrososphaeraceae archaeon; assembly: GCA_022545895.1. Taxonomy (GTDB): domain Archaea; phylum Thermoproteota; class Nitrososphaeria; order Nitrososphaerales; family Nitrososphaeraceae; genus TA-21. The sequence goes on from JAKEIK010000002.1 coordinate 1,346, forward strand.
CATCCAATCACTTGAGAGCTTCTTTTTTATGTTGTTCATATTCTTCCAAACCGAATGTTGGTGCAGTAATAAAAGAAGACGCTGACTGTTTTGCCATATCTATGTTGAGTATATTCAGAAGAATTAGAAGGGAATTCTCTTCATGTTTGGCTAATTCAACTGCATAATCTACTGCGTTCATCGATACTTCTGAACCATCTACTGCTACAACGATCGAGTAGTTTTTTGTCAGCATATCAATAGATTACATCAAACTGGTTAATAAAAACCTAAATTAGGAATTCCAAATAGGTTACTGTCTAATCGATACAAATTATGACCACATGACAGAATACACCCATTTAACAATAGAATTATTTCGCCATGTAAAGGATCAGGTATTGGAGCTCGTAAGCCACTACGATCCAGAAATCTATAAAAAAGAAACTGCCCCTGTAGATTTTAAAGAAGATAAAAAAACCAAACATTTTAAGGATTTAAAGTAATATTTCAAATCTAATATCCGACTGCTACAGCTCAGCTGGGTTTTTGATTTAATACTCCTGTTCCTAACTTGTCTAAAGATTCTATCTGTTCAGGTGATAATATACCAACATATCCGAATATTACAATAAGAAGTACGATAGTAGCGAGTCCAACTATTATGAGACATAAGGCTTGAAACATTTTGAGAAGTAAAGGTTTTCCCATTATCACCACAAACTTGCTTCGATGTACGTTAAATCTTGATCTATGCATTGACGTTATATCGCTAGTGATACGGTGAGCAAAATTAATTCTTGTTTGGTGGAGAATTGGTGTGACTCAATACTAGTGACCTCATGATGTAACTCCCGTCATACGCCATTATATGACAAGTTGGACAGAGCCACCAACTTTTCAACTATAAATCCAAGTTTACATAAAATGGAATTATGGGCATGCTTCCGAGGTGGCCGGCCGCACGACCTAAAATTAGCTTGATATTCTCAAGCCTTCCTACATGTTGACAACGATTAATAAAAATTGAGATTACATGCAAAGTTTGGTCTTAATAAAGGCCCGAAGAAATGAAAAAGATGGAAAAATGTTCCTTCTGAATATAAGCAGAAGGGTATTCACATATAGCTTTGATAGAGTGCTCTACAGTTTCACTTCGGAAAGGGAATTCTCAACTTATAATTCTCCAAAATTGAGTGTGATACATTTTTATTCTGTCAACTAAATCTCATAAAATTTTTTTTAGCTTCCTATTTGAGAAGTTTAACACTGGACTGTAAGTAGTCATCTTCTATTCATCTCATATAACATGTCAGCAATAATGTCTGTTCAGCAAACAACTGCATCTGCAACAAGCTCTACTTTTACCATTGGACAAAGTTGGGGTGCATTGCGTAAGGCGTGGAAAGGATATCGAATCGCGAAGGTCCAAGCAAACAATCCCAAGATGGTAGAATATGCCACCAAAATAAGAAAGATACAAGGTGAACTTGGAATCAGCGTGGCCTCGTTTCCGAACCTAGGAATAACCTAAGCGGTTTTCCAATACTTTTTTTTATAAAGCCCATTTTGATTAATTTGATGCAATAAATTATCCTATTCACAGAGCTTCTGATTTTCTATTTGAAAGTGAAGCTTATGGCGTCAACGCGTTAAAACATCTGCAATTCTAATATACAGTATGGATCCTATTGTTTGAGTGATGATTCATAATTTAAGAGCATTGAATTGATGAATGCTAAATAATATCGTATCAAATCCTTCCCCAATGGTAACTCTCCCGCTAGATCGAATTGAATGATATTACTTGAATCAAACTGTTACCAATAATTGATCGATTTCATATTGATAATTACCGTAATAGCAGCGGCCTTCGGCAGCGATAGATGATTAACTCGCTCCTCGATCTTAATTCAAGGATCTTTTCTGCGTCCATATTTCATCTGTACATCTACTAGCCAGTCTACATCAGATAGCGATCTAGTCAGCTTTGCAATCTTTATCACGTCTCTGATGTCTTTAGATTTCATCTTATTCCACACAGAATATCCTATTCTTTCAGTTATAATTCGCTCCAAATGGTATCTCTTCTTGAGCAGTCTACTGGTAATCTCTATGAATTCATCAAAACTATATTCTTCTAAATGCAACTCCATGAATCTTGATCTTAGTGGTGGAATCAACCTAGTAGCTTCGTTACTTGCAGCAAATATCCACAATTTCATCTTCTTTTGTCTAGTTTTTCCCTTTAACTTTGTCTCCGAAAGAATTCCCGTCTCCATAACATTGAGCAGAGCCGCTTGGTCATTCTTTTTCATCTTGTCAATTTCATCAACTAATAGATATTTGGTATCATTTTCAAATAGGTGTCCAACCATACCAGGCCCAGAAGCACCCACAGAATCTAGGTAATACGCATCATTTAGTTCTTCAGCCATTTCTAACAAGAAGACCGTCTTCGAAGAGGCGGGGGGACCTGTCAACAGTATATGTACAGGTTCCTTTGATACTATTGATTTCATAAATAGTTTCTTTATGTCAGAATAGCCAACTACATCAAAAAAGAATTTTTCTTCAGGTCCAATGTCTGATTCTTCTTGAATGCCAAATACGCTGTCTATCTTCTTAAATAAATTCTTGAACATTTTAATTCACGTTCTTTTGAATTTATATTGAGACAGCGTATTAAAGGATCTGGATTCATTTTCTAGTAAGAATTTATACTGTTTGCTTTGTTATGTATGTAAAGATTTGCGCCCTAAAGTCAGCTAAGTATTTATTTCCAATCAGTATTTTTGATGTTTGTATTTTATACAATCCCGATCAAAGTTAATTTGATATCGTTAGAGATATCAAATCCTTAAGTAAATTATCAGTTCTAGAACTGAGATTAGTATACAAGTAGTTGTTTGTCTAAAAATAGGTCGTACCAAGAGTGTCAACAAGCAAAAGTATCAAAAATTGGAAAAGACCTCAATCCAATCTCCGTAAACCCTACTCCACCGCTAAAAGTTTCCGTTTCGAGAAAATTCTTGTCTATTTAACAGGGTGATTTTCAAATATTAACTAAGATAAAATTAAACTTGCCAAGCGACTGACAAATCGGTCTGATTTTTAATATGACATATCTTTACCTTGTGACGCACAATCTTCTCAAATTCGTAATAAATAGCCTTTACTAGATCTTTTTTCATAATCATTCTCTAGATTCTTTTTAACACTGTTCTGGCTATTTGTCAATAACAATATGGACAGGTTGCCTTCATCAGCTTTAAGAGTGATTGCAGATCAAGAGTCATTGCAACTATTCTTTGCTATTGCCACAAAAAATGGAATAGGTAGTAAGAATCTAAGAAGATTAGGCGGTCTTACGAAGAAGGAATACTACTCTAGGACAAGTCTAATGCTAGAAACAGGGCTGATCAAGAGAACCAAAGGAGTCTTCAGGCTGACGGCGTTCGGACAGGTGATGTATCAGGCTTGTCTTCAAATAGACGAAGCAGTTCAACACTTTTCAGTGTTAAAGGTGATAGACGTTATTGATGAAAATACTGCGATTGAAGATGAGGAACGGCAGAAATTAGTGACTTTACTCATGGAAAAAGATATTGATACAGTTTCGAATAAGAAATAAATTTAACTTTCCAGTAAGGATATCGATCGGAATTAAAGGAAAATAAA
>JAKEIK010000240.1 GCA_022545895.1 Nitrososphaeraceae archaeon
CCTATTATGTAGTTGTAATCGGGAATTCTTATTGTAGCTTAGTTTATTCATTGAGATTTAGAGCCGTAGTTTTTTGCATAATTTATATTAAATCATATATTAATCCTCAATCAGTTGGCACCGAGAGTACTTAGACTGGTCATTATATCGCTTTTTGCTGCCGTTCTTGGCAGTAATGCTATTGTTGTTTCAAATGCACAATTGGCCCAAGCCGGCAATAATGAGCCGTTAAATGGTGTGGTTCTGAAGGGAGTATATGTAAATATGAAACAGGACGATAATGGCTCACCTTCAGCGCCATCCAATTACATTGATAGTAGTCTTAAGATGATTTCTGAGGCCGGATTAAACCATGTCAGATTTTTATTCTATTGGGAAGCCTATGAGAAGAATCCTGAACTTTTCATGAAGGAAATAGAGTCGGTAGCCAAGGCTGCTGACAAGTGGGGAATAAAAGTCATTTACGACAATCATCAGTGGCACACATCTTCGTGGCTTGAGAGCAAGGGAACGGGTTTCCCGTGGTCACTTCTCCAGGGTAATTCCAAATATGATAAGGGTGGCGGCGGTAACACTCCAGATACAACGGCAAAAGCGTTCTGGAATGATTGGTGGAATAGGTCAGTAAAAGATAAGCAAGGAAAAGACGGATGGACACTAATGGCCACTTTTCTCAATAAAATAGTTAGCGTGGTGGATAATCATTCAAGTACCTTAGGTTACGAAATACTCAGTGAGCCGCATGTTGATAGTGCCAATCAGTGGTCCAAAATAGGCGAGTTCAATACATTCATGGTTGGAGAATTAAGAAATGCAACTCAGAAAACTATTGCATATAGTATGAACGTACCTGTTGACCTTAACAGTGCGATAAATATTACCCCAGAAAATTTAGCAAAGATGGGTCCTTCAAATAAGGAAAACGTTGTATTCAAAATAAGTGTATATGGAGTTCCCAACAGAGACGCATATCAGAAAGAAAGATTTGATACCTTTTTAAAAACGAGCAACTTGACTGGGATTCCGCTTTACGTGGGAGAATGGAATAACGTAGTAAGAACACAACAAGGAGGAGTATTCAAACTCAATCCTGGTTTAAGCGAACTGACCAAAGACAATGCTGGTAAGATACTTGATGCGTTTAAGAAGACAGGTATATGGGGGACTGCTTTTTGGAAATGGGATTATAATGATGCAGATACAGCGAGCTTTAACCTTGTTACGAGTAATAATGGGAAATTAGTACCGACCAAATACTTGGACATTCTTAAAAATGCAGTAGCAACAATCTATGGAACCGGCAATAGTAGTAGTACATCTGCTAGCTGACTAATCCAGTAATTTTCTCATCATTTCCTCCATTTCAGGACTACTTTATGTGACAGATATTCGAATCAATTCAAACGCTGGTTACAATTAGAATTCAGGTTATCTAAACACCAAGCTGGGCATACTTTGTAGGAGGATTTAGTTCATTTTCCCTTGTCGTGTTTCAGAATCTCGTATGCAGATCGATTTCGCTGGGTGATAAATCTTGAATGATGGCATTCAGACTCAGCGTTCTGTAATATCCTTTATCTGCTCAGTAAGAGGATATGGATATGGCCACTAACTTCTCTCACCGTTTGCTCAATAAGGCATCATCGAACAATATAGATTTATCATTGTAAGACAATATCCCACACATTTCACCAAGTTTCGGAAATTCAATTAGTAAGTCTAAATGTAATGATAATGCGTTTTAATATCATGAGTTTAGTAAGGCTAAATGAATGATCATTAACAAAAAAATTATCGCGGCAATATCTCCATTACCAGTAATAATACTTCTCATTGTCAGCACGTTTTATCCGACTATCGTTGAGACGGTGAGAGCCGAAACAGGCACTGCGAATGATATATTCAAAGTAATCCTTACGATTATTGGAACTAATAAAGCTGATACGGGTGATGTAGTTGCAGTGGTTACAGTCAATGACCATTCACGCGTTAAATTCTTTAATGTTCTCAGTAATGTTGCGGCGGACGATTCGCTATCTGAGGGCGACGCTAGTAATAGCTCTACTGACTCAACTGATCAAGGTAGGCTAATTGAATATGTGGCAACATTTCCCAATGTAACTGTTAATACTGGAGACGGATACAAGGCATGTGCCCTACCTCTCAAGACTTTGAAAATAATTTGCATAGAAGGGAACAATTCTCCTGCAAAGCGACCTGAATTTGTAGACTTATCACTTGGTTCAACAGGATCAGATAAAAGCGAAAGCAGTTCTGATAGTTTTACGACCAATCAAAGTGCAATGATTTCTTCTTCAGATGAAGCAAATAACAATCCTGATGATGATAAACATAAAAAGAAAAACGACGACAAGCTAACCAATTCGGCTAACAGCGAGAACGACGGAACTGCACCTTTCATTCCTCAATGATTGAATTTGATTAGCATTCTACTACTAATGACCCGCAGAATAAAGTTTTTCAACCATAATAGGCTTACAGGCTTATTAGAAATTCGATAATAATTTCATTCCTCGTCAACTAGTAAACTAATTAAGGATTAACCCTCGGGTTGCTAAATGAAATTACGCTACATTATATAACGCATTGCTGTATAATACATTGAGTTATTTGGAACAAAATAGTTTTCCCATGAGGGAATGGCATGTTAAACATATGGAACAAACTCTTGTCAAATTTGTCACAGGTTTGTCAGACGATGCATCACGATGGCAAAAAAGACTGAACAAGAAATATGGTAGAATTGGCAGAGTGTCAAAGAGAATAGAATACGACATAAAACACGGTGTCACTAATAAGCAAGTCTGTTCATTTTTGCAATTAATAAGAACCGAGCCTTCTTTCTCGGAAGTTAGAACTCATGATGGTTCTATGGAAAGGTTGGATGAAATACAAGCATATTTCAAAGAAACATCAGAATACTGTGCATATGATGATGCATGGAAACGTTCTCTTACATAAGTCCAAGACATTATATTTGCTTTCGTCATGGCATAACAGCGGACTGGAGGGTTTGGTTCCAAATCTCCTCCCTCCTGCCGTTAAACCTTACGCCAATCAATCCTGAATTTTAAGATAGTATCATTGGATAAGTTCTTCCTGTCGTTAGTTGGTATCGATACTTAAGTTACTAGTATTCACCGTTGGAGAGTTATCTTCTACAATAGGAGCATTCTTAGGCACTGTTTGACATTCTATACCTTCAAAAGTTGGTGCAGAGATCTTGAATGTTTCTAACATCTTTTCAACTGTGGAAATATACTTGTCATAATACGCATTATTGCTGTCATATATTATCACATATTCTTTATCATATGCTACGATTATTGTTTTCATTCTCTTAAACTTTTCATCTTCTTTCATATTCGGCAACTCTTCGTTATAGACCATTTTTTGTGCAGGAAATCCTGAAATCTGGGTAGTCGTAGATGAAATACCTTGAACCCCATATACTGCCAATGTGTCATGCTCATAGCTTCTTATTCCTTCAAACGATTTATCGGAAAGACGGGAAATATCATCCAATTCAACGCTTAACACATTGTTGAAGCCTTCTGGAACATCAGGTTCAAGGTCTACTAGGAAATTAATAACTTTTGGTTGAGACTCATTCCATATTTTTTCTTCATCCCATGTTACTTCTTCTATTTTCCAGTTTGACGGATATTGAAATGAAATACCACATTCTTTGTTAGAATAAGTTTTGTCTAACACTTGGGCTAGGGCTTCAGTTGTTAAAAAACAGAAAACAAATAGAAAACAAAATGCTAAAGGGACTGCGAAATAAGAGCTCATTTATTGATTAATGCTCTGACAACTATTTAAAAAATAACCATCACTGTATTGGACGGTTGTTATCTCCTCCCTCCTTCCGTTATCTAAGATTAAGCCTATTCCTATTTTTTTAACTCATCTGGTGTATAAATCTAGTTGAATTTGCCGGGCGACTAACCTTCTGTTACAATTAGTGGAGACCAGTGCGACAATATGTTGATTTTGCGCTTTAACCTACTCCAAGTATGCATATAATCATACTTGAATATTCGTTTACCGCTCAAGGAATGAAGACAATTTCATATCACGTTGCCCTAAGTATTTTTGCGCACGCTTCAATACTTGTTTCTCTTCCTTTGATAATATGTCGCCAATCATTTCCTTAAATTGTAGGGTATTAACAACAGCTTTCCCACCATAGTGGTTGTTGAAATATCCTCTCAGAATTGCAGTTTCTAATTGTATTTGCTTGACTTTTTCAACCCACGGTTGCAATTCCTCTCTAGAGTAAAGATAATTGTATCTGTGATGGACATTTCTGCCATGCCATCTAATAAAAGAGTGGTTAGCTGTGACAATAACTTCCGATAGAAATTGCAACCTGTCTAGCGAGGGAGAATCTGTCATGACAGCTGCGATGTTATAATGCTTGAGCATATCCCAAGGCCCTTCAGTTTCCCACGAAGGGTGACGAAACTCTACAGCATAATCATAACCAGCAGGTAGTCTATCTAGAAATTCCTCCGTATTCTTAAAATCCTTAACTGTGAAGCTTGGAGGGAGCTGAATGAGTATCGCACCCAATTTATTTGCCAATTTTAAAGGAGATATTTTTTCCAGAAACTCCTCAAGGGCAGAAATGGCGCCTGCCATTACATTCAATCTTTTGACATGTGTTACTGTTTCCGGTACTTTTACCGAAAACTGAAAATTATCAGGTGTTGTTCGTGCCATCCCCACGAAAGTTGCTTTGGTCATATGGGTGTAGAACTTTTCATAAAATGTGGAGTCCATTTCAGCAGTATTAAAAAACTGTGAATAATATGCTAGCCTCTTTGTTTCGGTGGATGGATAAAAAACTTTAGTCCATCCTCCTTTTTCAGGCTGGTCAGGATAACTCCAACCAGAACATCCTATAAGTACTTGACCCATGTCGTCCATACATGCGATATTAGTTGCATTAAATATATCGTATTATCATGGGTTATTGGAGCTCGGAGCTCCTCTACCGTCTCGTTGTTTTAGCTCGCGTTATGCAGTTAGTTAAAAATTATTGTAACGGACCTTTATCTGTTCCATCATAAATGCCCGTACTTGTCTAATATCCATAGGAAAGCTGAGGGCACTCGGGTAGAGATTGAAGCTGTATTTAATGAAACTATCTCGCTTCAAGGATAAGATGGTTTTTGGATCAAACCATAGATTCTAGTCTCATCAGGATCATAAAATGGTTGGGCAGGAGATTCCTTAAACAAAAAAAGTTAAGCCATTTAGGTTTAACTACTAAGAACGGTAGACAAACGTCAATACGAAATGGAAGTAGACAAAGCTAAAAATATAACTAATTATCTCCGATATTAAAAAGTGCAGTCTTTATCCAGTATAGTATCACGTTCAACCTTCATCTTTCTAATTTCCTTCCTTGCTATTCTAGTTTCAGTTGTTGTATGTTCTGGCGATGTTTCTTCAGTTTATGCCAAGAAGAAGCTTAAATCGTATGAGGGAATTAGTATAATTGAACCGGGCTTAACCTTCCAGCCTTTAGTCTCTGGGTTTGCATTTCCTACGGGAATGGCATTCGTGGATCCTGACAATATCCTAGTTATAGAAAAGAATACGGGAAGGGTAATCCAGATTAGAAATGGCACTGAAATGAAGGAACCATTGATTAATGTTAATGTTGCAAATATGAGTGAAAGAGGCCTGTTGGGTATAGCTATTGCACACAATAATAACAATATCAGTGCTCCTCCCTACGTATTTTTATACTACACTGAAACTGAGGGTAAAGATGGTACTAAAATATTGGGTAATCGACTATACAGGTATGAGTTGGTAAATAACACATTAATTAATCCAAAATTACTTTTGGACCTTCCATATTTACCTGGACCTTCACACGACGGCGGCGTATTGAAGATAGGTCCCGATAACAAGAGTGTATATCTGATTATTGGTAACCTTAATTTTATGCAAAATGAGACATATATGACAAAAGCTCAAAACGTCAAGGACGGACCAGCACCTGATGGAAGAGGAGGCATACTAAGAGTTACCTTCGATGGCGATGTTGTAGATGGAAAGGGAATACTGGGAGATTCTGAAATGCTTAACAAATACTACGCTTATGGGCTGAGAAATAGTTTTGGAATTGGTTTCGATCCTGTGACAGATAATTTATGGGACACTGAAAATGGACAGAGCATGAATGATGAAATTAATCTTGTGAAACCAGGCTTTAACAGTGGTTGGAGGATTATTCAGGGTCCATCATTTCTCCAAAAAGACTTTGATAAGAAGGCTTTGGAGGATTTTGATGGAAAAGGAGTATATAGGGATCCAGAATTTGACTGGCTTCAAACCATAGCTCCTACATCAGTTCTGTTCTTTAATTCTGATAAGATGGGTAAAAAGTATGAAAATGACCTATTTGTAGCAAGTGTA
>JAKEIK010000241.1 GCA_022545895.1 Nitrososphaeraceae archaeon
TAGACAAGTCACTGCGACGTCCGAGAAGACTTCCTCAAGATAGGTTTTCTTGCTATTATTTTAGGAACCAGCCTTCCTACACTCGGCATGCTATCTTGAAAATATAGAATCAAGCTCTTGTTCACATAGTCACAAACATTGATCGTTAGTTTCAATTGTCTTATTCTCAAAATTGACCCATACATGTTTCGAACCATGACTACTCGCATTTACCAGAACTAATTCCTCTAAATGATTTGTATTTATACTTCAAAAATTAAATTGACTACGGAGTATTCCACCTTCTGTACATGATCCTCCTTTTCAAATAAAAATAAATGTCCTGAGTTTACCCTAGGGCGGCTTGGCCAAAGGCCCAGGTGGGTTTACGATATGACTGGTGTCGAACCAGCTGTGAATATGGTAAATTGTGAAGTGTGGGTAGATGTTACAAATGGAAACGCCGCGTGCGAAATCACCGATTATGCGACATAAATTACAAATCATTTACACTTCGATCCATACCAGCTGAATACTTATTTTCATACTCAAACATTCAAACTACTCAATCATCTTGAGTCACCGCAAGTTGATTTTTATATAATAGCTTGTAAGAAATTCCATATGCGCAGTTTGTCATGTATTTTGTTAGTTGTCTCGGTTGTGCTATTATCTCAATTAATCAATTCCAACCCGCCGGTGAATGCTGCTGAAAATCTAGATCGATTTTGGAGTATTCTTACGGGAGATCAACAATTACCACCTGTGACTACAGTTGCACTTGGCTACGTTGGTTTAAAATTCCAAGATGACCGGACTAAGCTTGTATATATTGTTAATGCAGAACATATCGGAAAGGTAACTGCTGTCTACCTGTATCAAATAGACAAGGAGCAAAATGGAACAATCGTATTAGACATGTTGCATTCGCCAAGAGAACTGATTAAGGGAGTTGATAAAGTAGTAGAAAAAACTCCGGAAGGGAAAACAAAAGGAACAGTGTCCATGGGCGGTGCAACAGGCGATGACCTTCAAGGTCGACTGAAAGGTAAATCATTGTCTTACCTTCATGAGTTGATCGTTAACGGAACAGTGTACGTTAGTATAAATACGAATGACTTTCCTAATGGGGAGATACGTGGAAATTCCTTTGTTGAAATTGATAGACTATTTCCAGATTTTGTCGATATCAAGTGGAAGTAATTTATTCAGAACATTTTTGATAATCTATCGTTATGGTTATCACTATGAGGACCTAGTGAGACAACGTTATAGAGTACATAATATAAGAATACGGATAGGTTATTTCCTGATTGTAAATTGGTCTTTGTTTGTTCCATTTATATCTTAAAATCTTGCCTTCATTTCTCTCCAATCAACCGTTAAGTTGACATCGAGGAAACACGATTTTTAGTACTGTTTGACTACGTATGGTGCTTGGCTGTCATTTGATTATGTCAAGATTCTAAAAGAGGACTCATACATAAATGCATTCACAGATCGCCTGTGAATTGTGAGTCGCAATAGGCTCTTTTAA
>JAKEIK010000242.1 GCA_022545895.1 Nitrososphaeraceae archaeon
CGAATTTTATGGATTTGGCCATCAGGGCATTTTACCTCAACAGTTACTATGTTTGTTTCTGCATCAGATGCAAAAACACTAGGATATATCTTTTCTATTTTACACTTGGTAGAAAGTAATCTTTCTAGTTTGGAAATAGATTCAAATTCCATGACACTTTATTATGTTCTCAAGTTAATCTTATTTGTTTGTTGAAACTGGATGTTACTATGTAATTTTGCTATTTGTTGAATTTACGGTAAGTGTAATGACGTTATTGCAGGCTTTGTCCTTGCCTTTCCATATATCAACAGGATACGATACTCGCCCTATGAATTTCAGAAATATTTCCTATGCGCTCCAATTCAAGCTCTTACACATGGAACATTTGTCATATTGGAAACGCATTCTACACACTTCTAGTTTGCACTCATAGAGCACTCCACATATTGTACACTGATGTCGGCATGAATAATACGTGTCCTGTGTCAAGGTCGTAATTTGGTTGAGACATCATTAGATTTCAAACTGTATAGGAATTTTGATATAGAATTCTAATAACGAAGTTCTTTAATTTTTTATTTCCCAATCTCAGCAAATAATTCATGAATTGCTAGGCGAGCATAATATTCGTATTATACGCCGAGTAGGATAAAGTGGGACGAATCTTATCTCTTTGTCCATCTTTGGATTTTCAATTCCATTTCTTTCTTTACAAAGCATCTTTTTATTCGAAGCGGCGTGAGACCGTCCAGTGTTATTTTGGTCACCTGATACAGAATTGTCGGAGCATCAATTATAGTGACATGGTTTTGTTTATTGGTTGAGACTAAGGTCGTGACAAGTTAGCTGCCTCGGATTCATTAGTCGGAGTGAGTACAGAGGGGGCAAGAGTAGGAAGAGAAATATTCGTATTAGCTTGACTTGCATAAACTCCCATTATATCCACACTGTACCATCTCACAGATGTGGGTGAGCAGAATAATTTTGCTGTTATCCTGTTTGTGCCCTCTTTAATTTCCGTATAATTTGAGCTTAAAGTAAAATCCCATTGTGAATAATCATGAGTGCCACCGGCTCCCGTTGCAGACGCACTATGATATGGTTTCACATAGTTGACTATAACCGAGACATCACAATCTTTGGAGGTATCATCAGAAGATTCGCCTGAAACAGTGAACTCCTTACCAGCAGGAATTTGTTGGTCCGTTTCAGGAGTGACTATTTTTATCCATTCATCCGTAGCTGATTGTGATGTCGAATTTTCCGTAACTTGACCATATATGATATTATTTGATGTCATTAGGAATATGACTGTCATTAAACTCATTCCTACAGTCCATAAAACATTCGCGTTCATTCCAAACTCGTCCCGCCAATATCTTCCCGATTGCCTATTAATTTCATGCATTGATTAATTTTAACCTATTAATCTTTTAATATTTAGTGTTCGTTCGTTATGTATGATTAATTTGAAAACTTAGTCATTTGTTAGCTCTCCTCTGTCATTGAAGCCTTTTTCAGTCTACCTTCATTGTATATTGACAGATCTAATTTCATTTCGTCAAACACTTTTTTTAGCCAATGTACATGTCTAGTGCAGCACCATTAGATCATGACCGTAAATAGGACTACAATTTCATATTTTCGATCTCAAGAAGCATTTTAAATATCAGTATTAAATATAATACCGAAACTAAATGGCACAACGACTTCAAGGACAATGAGTGTGTCAATAAAGCGTGATCCTAAAATGGTTTACGAATTTGTCTTTTAACCTAGAGAATCTACCTAAATGGGCTAACGCCGCTTTCCAATCAATTAGAGAACAGGATGGGGAATGGATTGTAGGTACTCCACAAGGATCAGCAAAAGTTCGTATTATACATAGAAATGAGTTTGGAGTTTTGGATCAACTATGTTATTCTACCGTCTGGAATGGAAGTCTTCGTTCCATTGCTGGTAGTAAAGAAATGATAGTGGAAGTGAAGTGATGCTAACAATTTTTCAGACACTAGATAAGTCAGAAAAAAAGTTGGCTGAGGACGTTGATATGGTTGAACGGGATCTGAAGAACCTGAAAAATATAATGGAAGAGGATGAAAAAGGGAGCACAACAAGAAGACGAAAAGATGACAGGGAAATATGAACATGTTCAAGAGAACGTCATAAACTAAAAATGGTAAGGTGCTGAGGTGCTCATTACTTACTCCTTACCAACCTCAAATATTTGGCCAGAGTATGTGTGGCTGGCAAGTTCTGGGTAATAAACACCAGAAATCTCCTTATCAACGTTGTTTAAGAGTAGGTAGGTAACAAAGTTACTCCATAATTAAAATACATCATACCTATTGAAACATGCCAAAATGTATTACGAGAAAACACCTAAGAACTCATATTCATTTCAGGTGACAATTTTATGACTCGGTCAAAGAAAGAAAAGAATTTCTTTAATTCCATTTACAATCCTATCACAGGAATGTATGAAAATGCTACTGGTAAATTTCTAACATATGCAGAAGCTAGACAAAAACAATGGAAATGTGATAAGTGCACAAAAATGTTCCCCAGCTATAAACTGTTAAGGGATCATAAGAAGGATTCCCATTCTTACTAGCACCGTGATTCATTCTAATAATTCAATTTTTGATTCAATTGCTTGTAATGTTCAATCAGAACTATCCTTTTATTCAATTCCAGCTAAACCATCCTTCTATAAATGATCCACGTTTTAATAGATCCATAAACTGTTTTCCAAATTTACCTGCATCTTCATCTTTGTTCATTTTTTGCTCACATCATCAAGGTGTTTCTGATCTTCATAGAATTGCAATTCCAACCAAGCTTCTTCATCCTCTAGGGAGGATGTCTTTACATTCAGATATTTCTAGTCATTAGTTTTTGAATCATCTCTTACCTATTGCAGGATCAGCCTTTCGATCCTTGATTAATATAATTATACTCAATACAATGAAAGCCACCTGAAACACTTCGACTACAATCGCGGTTTCGCCTATCGGGCCACCTCTTCCAGTTATCGGATTATCAGGAATTCTTGTAATTATCCACATCATAATGAGTACTAGCGTTCCAGCTATACCAACATAATACCATACTTTACCCCAATGTCTTATCAATGGAACTACCCAAAATATCTGAGCCAAACCACCGATCAAGAAGAATATGCCATTGTTTACATTCCTGTCAATAGCACCTGGTACGAGTGTTAAATGTAATATTCCAGCAATAAAAGTACATGCGGCGGCACTATAAAATAAAATAATATTTTTTGTGAACATGATAGCTATACCGTGTACCATATACTATAAAAGAAAGTCGAACCTTTGTTACCCAACTACTTTATAGATATTCATGAGAAATTGGCCACAGCTACTTTTCATGCTGTCACAATCGATATTATTTACTTTGATACCATAATGTATTCTTCATATATGACTCGTGGATTTAGCCTCAAAGAATTCAACAACAGGTTTAATGGAGGAAGAAAGACCCGACACTTGCTTTCATCCATTTACCGTGATTATCGATTGATTTTGTTACTCATACCCGAAATCTTCCAAATCATAGCCCGATGTCTTCAAAGTACTCTTTACGAATCCCTTAAACTCGTTGTCTGGATTCCATGCACACTCGTGACCAAATAAAACGACCGTGTTAAATCTTCCAGTTGTAGGATGTTCGGAAATCATTTTTCCACATTTAATGCATATATTTTCAAAATTGTTTATTCTCTCAGTCATAATAATTTCTACCAAGTAGAATACAAATTCATAGTACTTAAAATTAAATGTCCGAACTGCCCTGTATTTGGATAATCTGTACCAAAATCTCCAAATAGTATGCCTAAGTTCAGAGTATGATTCTATCAGTGAGGTATGCAAAAAATGTGGATTCCAAAGCATTGGGGAATTACCCCTAGTCCTGTCATATCGATAATAGTTGGAATGTAGTTCATCCTTTTTACCCTAGGGGACATTCGGATTAATTGATCTCTCAATAGATAGATTACTTAACGAATTTCTAGCTACTATTACTTCCTGAACCTTTCCTCTTTTAGAAAGCTGCTGAACCCATCGGTGTTTTATTTTCAACTCGCATTTGGGACACTTGTAGATGTCAGTTTGAATTGATGCACCTGAATTTGTGTAACTTATCTTATCATTATCTAAAATGAAATTAGCCTTTGAGCATCGAAAACATATTTTTCCAGAAAATGATTGTGATTGTGACATTAATATTCTACCACTGAATCTAATAATTATTTAAATAGCGCTTTAAGACTTGCTATGTCTTTAGGTTGAATATTTTAACATACACCGAGACATACCTATAAAAAAGATACTTGGAATGTTTCAGGTATCGTGTTTAATGGTCTACTTAGAGATTTGTGAAGTCATGGTACGATTATCAGATCTTTACTGTTGCCAACGGTAAGTTATATACACTCACATAAACTGAAAAGGCTTTCAAAGTTCTAGAAACGTTGCCTCTATCTAATACTGTAGACTCTTAAAATAATTTGAGATTGGAATCCTATTCCACTACTAACTTAAAATCCTGACCCCTAAGTTCGCACATCACAAGTTGGTTGGGTCTTCTTGATCAATGTCCTTTAAACTGAGCAACCAACTCACTTGTTGAAGTGGTACGTTAAACCAGTGACCAACGGTGTGTGTTAGAGACGAATATGGAAACCTTCATTCGGATCAGTAATAAAAAAATGATCCAGCTCTCTTGTTAGTACCCACTACACTGTTGCATACTTTTGTTCTTCACGAGAAATGAACCTATCCCACAATGAACCAAATACTATTCCCAAGATTCCCCAGAACAAGCCGATTGTTAGTGCTGTTACAACCCTGAATGTGTGGATCAAATCCATCGAAATGCCTATTTTGTCAGGATTTGGTGGTAATGCAACGTAAGCTACAATCATAATGGCAGCATAGATCAACGGGAACAAAATCTTCTTCGATCCTAGTTGAACCCTTTTCCATGCAAGTGCTAATCCAAGTGCCGTGAAACCAGAAATAGCTAAATATCCAACATACAAACTTTGGCGATAATAGATTGTCTCAGGATCTCCAACTGCTGGTGGATTCGCCGGATACTTGATAGCGACCATCAGGTATAGTACGAACCATAATATTCCAGCCAAGAAAAGAGCTTTTTGCTTATTACTATCGCCCGGTAATGCTTTTCTTCCATACGCAAATACAATCCCAAATAATGCTCCTAATGATATACCATAAACAGCTCCTGCAGCTATCGCACCTCCCTTCTGCCAAATTCTATAATGTACCAATTCCGCCATATCCACGTTCTCCCCTGATGAAATCTTACGTTGTGTTTCTAGAGCTATGGCTGAATCAATGTATGGCTCTACCAGACCTAGGTTAATTATTGCAAGAATCGTACCCGCAATTGCACCCGAAAAAATTGTAACTGCAAGAAGATTTATAGAATTCATTTACATTCTTTACTGGCGAATATTAGTGGAAGACTAATGGCATGGGAAACCCGATGCATGTCTCATGTCGTGATAGAATTCATGCATCCACATATTATCAAATGCTGGCTGCCCTTGCACAATACTGAATAAATGACCTTGATCAAATCCCACCATGAACATTGTAAATAATAAAATTGCAACCAGAATTCCAACGGCTATGCGGGGAACGCGAGGTACTTCTTTGGCTATCTGTCTGATTGTAGACATCTTACCCTGTAGTAATTATTCTAATATATAAATTAAGGGATGGTTTATCCAACCATGTTAGAGTACGTTCATTCAACAAAGCCACGTAAATATAAGTTCGTACGATACACACAAATCGTTAATGCATACCTACGTCAAAACTCTTCAAAATGTTGCAAACTACGCTGCAAATGGGATGCAATCATTTGTATCGTTTGACATGGTACATGTGTTCAAAACGTTACAGCTAATCGAAGTGTACGGGCATGTTAGTAGAGAGATGCTCTGTGATGAATTGGAACTTGGTGAAGGAGCAACAAGAACACTGATGAAACATCTAAAGATGCAAAACCTCATAGAATCCATCGTCAAATCAAACTTGGTGGAATAATGTGTTTAAAAACCCATAATGTTATCGCCAATTAGCCTGCTCATGTGAGAAAACCAAAGAGTAAATATGCTCTGCAATTAGTCAAAAATTAGTATCATTTATTCAATCTGAAAAATCTTATTTGCTTGTGTAAAACGTATTCAACATTTTCTCTATCGTTGGTAAATATTGGGGAAACTTTTCAACATCTGCCTTGTATGTTATC
>JAKEIK010000243.1 GCA_022545895.1 Nitrososphaeraceae archaeon
TACTCTTTCATTTTTTCCATTAAGGACTGTAATGGTGCTGACCGATGGTTCGGGTCTCTCAGAAAAATCTATTGTTAATCTGGACGGTAATGGTGGGCCTTTTTTTATTAGAGTCAGGTGCCGGGGTTTCGGTTACTGGAAGGGAATGAGCATAAGCAACCTCACCATCAGATAGCATTCCTGAAATCGAAAGGGATGATCACTCCTATGATGAGGAAGAATAAAATGAATAATCTGCTTTCGAGATATTTATTTCTGTACAACCTTTCCTATCCTAATACAGAAATTCATAGGGAGGAATTTCTGGTGGTGCCGTGCCATAGATTATTGTAATATCCTCATGATTAACTATTGGGATATTTCTATATTGCATGTTTGCTGCTTCAGTCCCATTGATATATACAGCAAGGATTTTATTCGCAGATTGATCAATCATAAAGTCAAAAATCTGACTATTGTTGAATTTTTTGCCCCAAATATCAAAGAATTGTCCTAGTGTGAATGTTCTATTATCTGGGGACTCTACATGTATTATTCCTGAAATGTCATGAGTGTGCAGCCAGTAAATGCAATCAGGAGGCTTGATACCTATTCCTGCAGGAACAAGGTACGAGAATCCGTTTACGAAAATATCCAAGTGCGCATGATAGTGAAAATTAAAATGCTCAGCACTATCACATTTTATGCCATCAATTATTGGATGCTGTCCAAAAGCATTGCTGTTAAACATTCTTGAGACACCACTCACAGAAATTAATAAAAAACTGCCAAGTGTAAATAGAGCGATTATTCGAGAATATTTCATATTAATCGAATAATTTAGAAGTAGTAATAAAAATGGTAGGGAGAATTTTGTAAACAATCGATCACTATCTCACTCTTATTCTTACTAATGGACTTCACTTCGTACTGTTTTGATTTTTTTGCAGCTCTTTTATCATGCTCACCAGTTCATTGTCTGAAACGTAGGGCTCAGGAAATCCGACATCTGCTCTAGAGGCAGGACATCCAAAACCTCCTCGCTGTGCCTTAAGGGTTACCCCTTCGGATATCTGTTTTGTTGCATTTTCCTGTGATCCTTCCTGTGCTCCTTCAGGTACACACTGGTAATCGAGTGATACACTGACGTTATTGATAGTGCCAAACAGTCTGTAATTGTAGGTAGTTTCTATTGTAGGATAGAATGTTGCCTCATAATGACCTGGATCACGCCAAGCAGGTTCCACTGCTAATTCTTTCTTCTTGTCTCCTGCAGAGATTTCGAATTTAATAGTCTTCTCGAGGCCCTCGACGTTCTTTGTCCCGTTTGCATCAGAATTAAGTGGGTCAAAAGGATCTGCCAAGGATATGAAGGCTTCAGCACCGGATTTATCATCTACAAAAACGGGCTCATTAATTGAACCTACGGTAATCCAATAGTCTTTGTCACCTATCGAGTATAATCTACCTTCGTGGGCGTATGCAGTAGACATTACCAACACTGAAGAGTACATCATTATGGCAGTTAAGATTGCCACATGTGGTAAGAATTTATTTTTCATACGTTGGATCAATTTAGTCTCCAATATAAGATCATTGGTACAACTATCGAAAAACTAAAAGAACAAGATACAAACTATTATTCTATTAATGCACCAAAAAGGACGAGTGTACTATCTGATCATCAAAAATAAAAAAAAGTTAGGTTGATTTCTCAGCCTGTACTGTTACTCATCGTCATACTTTCAGTACTGTTTGAAGCTTCGCTTCCCTCAACATGTCCTGTTTCGGCACCTGACGCAATTTCATTTACACCTATTACCACGGTGGCAGTTGATGGAAACTCAATATTTTCCCCTGTTGGATTCTGCAATGCGATATCAGTAATAGTACCATTGGCCGTGTCAGGATGCGATACTACATCAACATGATATAGACACATTTCTCCTGGGTTGGATAGCTCTTTGACAGTTTCAAATTCTGCAGGTGCAAGATTGGGCGCGCTGCCTATCAAGACTTTGAGTGGAGATTCACTTTGTTCATTACATGGAAGCTTGGCAGCTATATGCCCACTCATGATCATGTATGGAGTGGTATCATATAGATGGATGAAATTATTAGCAGGTAACGTCCTTCCACCAAGCAAGACCACAGCTGAATCTCTTACTACTGTTGATGTATGCTCTTGAGCATTTGAATATTGTGCCGTACTCGAAATGAGTATCGATGTAGATCCTACCGCCGCGAATAAGATCGCTGCTAGCGTGATCGATTGTACTTTATAGTTTTTCATTCTGAGTGTAAGAACTTTTGCCTTATTTATCTTTTATAGTACACCAGTCGAAATGAGTGCCTTATGTTTATTCCTAAATAAGGGTAACTGAAGGAATGAAAAATGATTTAATTATTGTTTTTACTTATTGGTATAGTTGTGTTAATTAGATTGCTATTTATCAATTCCCTTTCGTTAATAGTTGCGAATATGACGCAATTGAATTAATGCGAGAGTTCTTCTTTCCTAGTGTAAGGCGGAACTTAATTGTCTGAACTGTCATATGACTGTCACTAGCTCTTGCATAATTAATTCATATTCATCATCATATGATCTTGCATGGATTGATTACTGTTGTTATTTGTTGAGGTTGACATAGACATATTGCCAATTCCATGATTCATACTAGGAGCAAGTTGTAGATTGAATGCAATAATCAGGTTAGGCTGTATTTCACCATGGACGGTCCCCAAAACTGTTTCAGGGGATTCCATGTTTTTTATTGACACTTTGAGTTGATCCAATCCTTTTACCACTCGCTCTATCGCCGAACTGGAATTCGATTTTCCGCTCAATTCAGTATTGAATCTTTCAATTGCAATATCTGTTAATGCACCGGCTCGTTGATATGCAGCTACTTCTGTAACAATTACCGTTTTGGTAGCATTAGTCGACATGCTCATAGAGTTGTTGTCCCTCTTCATAGAATGCATATCGTCTTTAGTGGCATGCATATCCATGTTCAATGAAGTATTACCTTCTTTAAAGGCCGATGTATATTCATCTGATATCTTATTTGCATCAATTGCAAACACAAGCGCCTGAACGGTTATATTTTTGAGCTGATCGTTCTGTATTCTAACGCTTACAGCCTCGGCAAGAAGATCATTAATTTTGCTGAGATTATCGTCTACATTCTCTACTGTTATATTTTGAATTGAATTTAACATCCGCAGCAGTTCTGTTGCAATTCGTTGATTTCGCTCTTTGAGTTCCTTCAGCACGCTTTCATTGAGAAGCAGTTTTGCATATTGTGCTTGCTCTCTTGCTAGAGTAACATTAGATGAAATGTCTTGTTTAATTGGAAGTAACGCAGATTTTATCTGATCTACTAAGGAAAGAAATGACGCGCTCTCGACTGGTGAAAAAGTGTGAGCAAATAGTGAAATCGGGGGAGACGAAGATATAAGCAACATGGCGAGTAGTGTCGCCGTCAAGCTGCTTATCCTTATGGTTGGTATCATAATAATACTTTGCAAATACAATATAATACGTTTCCGGTACATCAATCGAAACAAGTATACTCTTTATTATCACAAATCAATTTAGTAGATCAGTTGTCTGAATTATTACATGTGGATGAAATTCGGAAGATCGCCACACTGTCTAGATATCACCGTGGTAGTTGTCCTCAGAAGCAAAACTACCTTAAGCTATGATTCGAAGAGATATGTGATCTCATTCTTTTAATTTTAGATTAAAAGTCGAATTGAGGACAGGAATAATTTGTTCATCCACTAATCCATCAAGAGTATCGAACGGTACCTTTTTGTCAATGTCATCTTTTAATGTTTTTAGTGCATTCTCTATAGTGGTAGCGTTTGACGAAGCATTAGAAGGAACGCTAGGTTTTAATTCGCTGAACAAGCTTGAAACCCTTGAAGCTATTGCCTGAGCACTTTCATAATCAACCTGATTTATTATAGCAGTTGCATTTGCGGTTGTATTTTCATTATGGGTAGAAGTATTAGCAACACTTTCAGAACCATTAGAATGAGATGTCATGTTGGAACTTGCGTTTTCTTCCTGTCCCACAGCTTCACCGTAATGCTCTAGAGTTTCTCCTATCAAGTCATTAATAGTAAGTGCCTTTACTGTTACATTATCCAGTTGATCCTTGCTAATTCGTGCGCTTATGATTTCTCCCAAAATAGCATCAAGATTAGACACCTTTTCATTAATATCAGTGGTAGTTGGTGGAGTCTTTGAATTGAATGCGTCATTAAGACCTATTAACGAACTGTTCAATTCATTTGCTAATCTCTGGTTTTTCTCTGCTATTTCTTTGGTTTGATTAATATCCAGATGTTCTCCAGTATGATTAGCATGTTCTTGCGCTAAAGTGATATTAGACGATAAATCCCGCTGTGCAAGATGGGCCTCTATTTTTATCATTTCTACTAATGCAAGAAATGATGCACTCTCGTCGCCAGAAAATGTATGGGCAACTGCATTATGTAAATTAGGAGTGCCTATCAAAATCACGAATACTAGTATGAATGGAAGGATTATTTTTTTCACAACAATAATTGGCCATATTTTTTACTTATATGTTTTGGTACACTAATCGAATAACTCTTATCTTATTTCCATAACAGCGACGAAGCAACAGTGAGATAAATACTTTGGATAACCTTAACTTAGTTCATCAGGCCTTAAATAATTGATTGTGATAGTAGGTCAAGGAAGGAAAATGTCGGACATTGTTATGCACTGGGAGGATCTTAAATCAAAGATGGTAAAA
>JAKEIK010000244.1 GCA_022545895.1 Nitrososphaeraceae archaeon
AAATGGGCCTAATGGCTTGCATGTTGACAATGCTAAAAATAAACTAATTGTTGCTTCTTTAGGACCTATGACTAAACCAGGAGCCGGCATAAAAATTGTTGATTTAAAAACCAAGACAATAACCACTTTAGGTAAAGAGGGAACGACCTCTCCATTTGGCGGTCTTGATGGAATAGAATCTGACACTACGGATACACATTACTATATTACTGACAATCCTGCAGGAAAGGTATACATTGTAAACGCTAATGGAACAGGATATGGAACTTTGATAGATTTACACACTCAAGGGGCTGCTGATCTAGGATTTATACCAAGCCAAAGCACAATTATAATTCCTCTTATGAAGGACAACAAACTTGTAGCTTACAAGTTAGCAGAATAGAAGCCTGTGGAGCTGATAATTTTAGTTTTTTGGTTTAACAAATCAGAAATATAGTCTAACAAGTTGTCCTCAACCCTCTAGACTAAATATCTTAATTTCAGAGGATATAATTTGAGAAAAGAATTGGCCAAGAAACGCTAGGCAAAGATTTGTCTCTAACCGGATGGTGAATTACTACCTGATATCTGATAAATCTAGACAGTAAATCAGAAATATGATCTAGTATTTGGTAATCATTTGCTTATTAGGAACTGACACCTATTCTCCTATAGTGAGAAACAGGGACAGCAATGAAATAGTCGCATCTATTCTACAGTCAGTGAACAATGCAGGAAAAGATGATGGAATGAGAAGAACTCGGATAATGTACAATTCCTTTCTCTCGTATAGTATGGTAACTCACTATTTGAAACTGCTCACCGGGAACGGATCATTAGAATATGACGAACCGAACAAGGCGTATAAAATCACGGAAGCAGGTTTACGAGTTCTAGAATTGCACAATAAAATAATTGGAATGCTAAATGTCTAATACGCTGGTACCAAACTGGCGTTTAACTCTATCAGGCTTCGGAATGCCTTAAATTTGATTGTAACTAGTTATTCCAGATTTTAGAACAATTCCTAAATAAGAAAAGTGACATACAGATGTTTTTATACTCGGGTATTCTTAACTAGCCAATGAAAACAAATTCAATTTCTACTATGTGTAGTTTGATGGTTATGTCCATGATGTCTCTGGCTATCCTACTCACCAATACTTCCGTCTACGGTGGAGGATTTAGAGATAGTCTAAAAGGTGCTCTGACTAGCCTGCAGAATAATGAAGATAATACTCCAACCTGGATAATCTCAGGTGTCTTCAGAATGGATAACCTAAGCAGTACATCTCCCACCCTCAATGCAACATTTTATATGATGAAAACAGATGGAACTGCTTCCCACACACATACAATTTCGGATTTGAAACTGGTTGGCAACCCTGTTGTCAATGCGAATACTACAATATTTAATGGAACATCGACGATAACTATGAAGGACGGTCCTGTAAGTGATGTTCCAATCAGTATCAAATTGATGGATGAGAGCGCAGTAAGCATTTGGCTTGATCCAACAAAGACAAACAAGCATTTTGGGAACACCGTAATTTATGGCACCCAGCACCTGATCTGTGTAGAAAAGGCAGAATATTGTAAGTAGCCTGGTACGGGGCATTGCAATTTTCAACTTTTTTTTAAAAAAGGAAATTGAAAAAAAGAAGCCAGGATTTAGAAATACAGTAGGATTTTTTAAAGATGGAACCCTAGCTAGCAATGATTAATAGACTGATGCGGTTGAGTTCATGGCGGATGTAACGACATGAGATTCAAGAACCATGTCGTGAATCAGATCCTCGATGCCTACAAACCAATGTGGTCACTAAATCATGCCATCTCTCTAATGGGTTGGGATTTTGAGACTTATATGCCTACGAAAGGCACGGAAGAAAGAGGAGTGGCTGATTCTCAACTTCAAATGCTGCATAAGGATCTTCTCCTAAACAAGGATTTTGTTGGTCTTGTTGAGTCAGCGAAGAAACTGGAGGGCCTTGGCGATTTAGAGAAGGGCATTGTACGAGTACTCGATAGGGAAATAACCAAACAGATCAAGATACCAAGAGAGTTAACACAAGCAGAATCCCTGGAAAGAATAAGGGGCAACATGGCATGGAGGAAGGCGAGAGAAAAATCTGATTACATGATGTATGTGTCCCACTTGAAGAAAATGATAGAGATAAAGAAGAAAATCGCTGAGAAGATAGGTTATGAAAAGCATCCATATGACGCTTTATTGGATTCGTTCGAAGAAGGGCTTACAGTAGCTGACTTGGATAAAGTATTCGGTGGATTGACTCCGCGTATTCAGAAGATTCTTAAAAAACTCGTAGATTCAGGCAGCCCTTTTTGCGAAGAGAGCAAACTTGGAAAACCAAAGTATGATATTCAAAGAGTTGACGAGCTCAATCATGATATTTTGGCTCTCCTGCATTACGACATGAAACGTTTCAGACTGGATGTATCTACTCATCCTTTCACTGAGAGAATGGGCCTCAACGACGTCAGAATAACTACTCGGTATGAAGGGACTGATTTCAAAAAGTCGATATCAAGTACCATTCATGAAGCTGGCCATGCACTGTATGATCTGCAATGTGATAAGTCATTGTCCGTTACTCCTCTTGAGGGCGGATCTTCGCTTGCGCTCCATGAGTCTCAGTCAAGGTTTTGGGAGAATATTGTAGGCAGAAGCCTGCCATTTGTTCAATTGATAGCTCCCTTGATTAGAAAGCAAGTAAATTTCGCAAACCATGCAACAGATGACGAGTTGTATCTATATTTCAATAATGTCAAAGCTGATTATATACGAGTTGACGCCGACGAAGTTACTTACAATCTCCATATAGCGTTAAGATATGAGATAGAAAAAAAAATATTTGGAGATGAGCTCAACATCTCTGAGATTCCTGAATTCTGGAATGATAGAATGGAGCACCTGCTTGGAGTGAGACCAACAAGAGATTCCCAGGGAGTACTTCAAGATACACACTGGAGCAGTGGCCTCTTTGGTTATTTCCCAACTTACTCTTTGGGAAACTTGATTTCAGCTATTATTGCTTCAAAGATGCACAAAGATCTGGAGGATTACGAGGAGGACGTCAAGAGGGGTAATTTCAAGCCTATCAGGGAATGGTTAAGATTAAAAATTCATCAGCATGGATCTGTTTATGCACCCAAAGCGCTTCTTAATAATAGCTTAAATGAAGGCTATAACCCGGATTATTTTGTTACCTACATAGAGACTAAATACCTTGGGTCCTGAACGCTGGCATATTTTGATTAAAGCTATATTCTGACTCTAAAACTTACAGGACACGGCTCAGATAGGGACTTCCACAGCTACATCTAATTTCGTATAATATCTTTTCACTTCACCATATTTAGATTGGAATTTTCTCAGGATATCGTCAACCCTATTAGTATCTTTAATTGGTTTACCACTTGCGGGTAATCTTATCCCATCCACAGAAATCCTCAACGTTGGATTGACTAGCATATTCAAATACCAGTTAGTGTCTGAACCATGATTTGGAAGCAAATAGATAGTGTTGTCTTCGTGAACAAACCAGACGGGCCGAGGGATATCTCTGCCTGATTTTCTACCTTTGACGCTGAGTGTTATCTCAGATGCTCTATTTAGTTTCTGATAGAGATCGGTTTTGGACATGTCAATCTATGCTACATATATCAGATATGGGTTTGTGTTATGTTTGATAAAGATCGAGACAGTTTCGTCCATAACTCAAATAAATCAACCATGGGATAAAATATAGGTTATGGTTCTAGCAGAAAAAATTAGACAGGGTCTTCTTTGCCTGGTACTTCACCACCACTAGGTTTTTCTGGTTCATTTGGTTCTGGTTCTGGTTCTGGTTCTACTTGACCCATGGTTCTTAGGAATTGATCCAATTCGCTATCTGGATTCATCACATTTTATACAGCAATAATGAATATCTAGGTTATATTGCACTCTGCTTGACAGCAGAGCCCATGCTGCTTTATGAGCCACTTCAGCACTTTGGATCTTATCTCCGCGTCTTTGCCAGGATCATTACCTCAACGAAAAACCCTGTCATGCTACGGACAACCATCAAGATCCGAAATGTTAAAGATAATTCGCTTCCCAAATACTACCGATTAGTAAAGCCCTTACAGGAGTTGACATCATTCCTTTCAAATTTGCTAGCTCTGGCAATTTTAAGTTGCAAGTTGCAGTTATGGGGTTGACGCAATTCGCCATGTTGAAAAATATCTAGGGGTTATCTCTAGGAAAATCGCAGTTCCATTCTCTATTTCATTCATAAGCCATTTTGCAAAAGTATTATCAAGACTTCCAGTGAGTTTTGTCAGGTATTTTGTGGCTAGAGGAATATTTTCTTGAATATCTACAAGAAATTTGACTGTTCCTTTACCTCTTGCACCTGTGTATGGAGGATTAGGATCATCAATGCAGTAGCTTATGGTATTTCTATTTTTTAAATGCTGAACTTTCTTGGAATTTTTTTGGGTGGCGACAAAGAATTTTTCAGATGGTTCATCAAAGTAAAATGCAGTGACGGTTACGTTTGGTTCTCCCTTTCCATCAATCGTTCCCATACGCATCAGTAGATTATTAGTATTATTTGCAAGAAAGTTCTTTGTTTCCTCTTCCGTCATTGTTTCGCTCACAGCATGTGCATTAATTATTTTCATTAATTACACCGATATTTCAAAAGATATTCATTGGCGCTTACGTTTTGCTGCGTTGTAGATAATTTTGGCTATGTAATCATCAATTCCTAGGATAGATGCCAAATCACCTGGCTGCAGTTTGAGTATTCTCCTTCGCGTAAAGCCATAATCTATCAAAAGCTGTTTGAGTCCATCAGCTATTTCTAATTCCAGTACATCACTATATTTAATGCTGGATTGATAGGACATAATATCCATAAGGACTTTATTATTTATATGGATGATGAAAATGATTACATTAGGTTTGGTATAATCTATATGATTTTACTTACTGATGATTTATTAGATAGAAAAATCTAGGAGAAAGGCTATGAGAACAAAATTAGTTTTGGTCATTTCTCTCCTTGCAGAAATGATGGGCATGTTTGCAATAGTAGGAGTAACTTTCGCAAACGCACAAAACATGAGTACTCCAGAGACTAACATGACCAGTGGAAATGCAACTAGTGGAAATATGACCAGTGGAAATAGTTCCTATTTAGGTCCAACTAACATGACGTCTCCTTAATCTCTTTTTTTTGTTATCGATTATCAGGTACAAAAGTTAAACCATGACTGGCTTGGGAGAACAAAGCCCCAAGTCAGTGTTGTGCTAAACGTTCCTTATTACTGTATAGACAAAATAGTATAAAACTGCTTCAAACCCTTTCAGCAGTATTCTTCTGACAGACCCAGAGGGTTCAGTTAGCTAAGTGAAGTAAGAATTAGTGAGTCAAGCAATCGTACCTGTTTGGCAGAAGTACTTCAACTTCATTTATCAATAGAGGAATTGTAATAGGCTTTTGCAATATCTTATCAACACACTTACATTCTTCAAAAAGTTTGTCGTCTATATCAAATGCACTGATTAGAATTGTCTTAACTGAGGAATTGATTGCTTTTACTTTTTTTAGTAATTTAATTCCATCCATTGTTGGCATCCGGTAATCACTTATTATCAAACTATAGTCTAACGGATGTAGTTTGAAATGCTCCAATGCTAGCGTAGAATCGATGAAACCAAACACACTAGCATCTCCTAACTCAGATAAAGCATCCGAAAACAGCGACATTATGTCATGTTCATCGTCAACTACACTCATTAATTGGATTTTATGAGACATTTTTTGTTTATTTTCCTATAATTTTAGTCATTTAATGACGAATGCTAACTATTTAAGTATATATTAGCATAGATTAACAATGTTAATGCTTATTTTTGACCTATAGTTCTATCGCAAATACTATCTCATATTCTGCAATAAACTTGTTAACTTTTATCCATATTTCTCTAGTGCGGTAGTCGAAATAAAATCTATCTCGAAATATTCGGGCGTTATTCACTCATTTCATGAGGAAAA
This sequence comes from Nitrososphaeraceae archaeon, assembly GCA_022545895.1. Lineage (GTDB taxonomy): Archaea > Thermoproteota > Nitrososphaeria > Nitrososphaerales > Nitrososphaeraceae > TA-21. The sequence continues at coordinate 6,054 of JAKEIK010000244.1, forward strand.
AATGAGTTCTACCTTTTGGTATCCGAAGTTAGGATAGGCGCCATGACACTCATGACTTGGCTCAACGCTTGTCATACTCGTCGTGGCGGCGGAACCAGAGGCCCGTCTCGTTGCGTCCCTTGGGAGCGCGGTCGAGCCACTGGTACATTCCCCAGAGTCCGTCGAGT
>JAKEIK010000245.1 GCA_022545895.1 Nitrososphaeraceae archaeon
CACTATGATGTCAGGAAAGTGGCATCTTTCGGGACATGGGTTACAAAATGGTTCAAGTCCATATCAGCGAGGATTCGAAGATGTTTTTACTCTACTTGCAGGTGGAGCTCAGCATTTTAATGGTGGTCCTGAACAGTCAGGAGGTCCTCCGCTTTTTATGCGTAACGACAAGGTGGTTCCTAGACCTGATAACGGCACTTATTCTAATGACCTTTACACAGACATAATGCTAGAACAAATTAAGAAATATCATGGGGATGGCAAGCCACTTTTTATGTATCTATCATTCCAAGTTGCCCACAGTCCGTTTCAAGCTCCTGAGGATGTTATCAAGAAATATGAGGATATGTACAAAGTAGGTTATGACAAGATAAGGGAACAGAGGTTTGAAAAACAAAAACAATTAGGAATATGGAATGTCGATATGAAACTCCCACAAAGAATTCCTCCTGTAGTACCGTGGGATAATTTAACTACAGACCAAAAAGCGTACAGAGCTAAGGTTCTTGCAGTACGCGCAGCCATGATCGAAGACATGGACACCAATATTGGAAGAGTGATAAAATACCTTAAAGACATTGGTGAGTATGACAACACTCTGATTATGTTTACATCAGATAACGGAAGTTCTGAACCAGTTGAAATGAAAGATCTAGCCCTTGGCTCTGTAACAAGTGCAGAAGCGGAAGCATTCGTTAATACGTTTAACAATACTGTGCCAAATATTGGAAATGCAAACTCCCTAGTTAATTATGGTGCTTGGGGGGCAGGCGCATCCGTGTCTCCACTCTCTTACTTTAAGTCGACTCAAGGAGAAGGAGGGATCAGATCGCCGTTCGTAATCAAGTTACCTAATGCTGGAAACCAAACAAAACCAGAGATAGTAGATGCATTCGTACACGTCAACGACATGACTCCTACCTTTCTTGACTATGCAGGGGTACAACCTCCTAGTTCAACATACAAGGGTCATCCTGTTCATGCAATAATGGGGAAATCCATCAAATCTCTTTTGGATGGTAAGATTCAAGTCGTGCACCCAGATGATGAACCTATAGCTCAAGAAATGTTTAACAATTCAGCTGTTTTCATGGGTGACTGGATAGCAGTAAAGAATAGTCCACCCATAAGCGATGGCAAGTGGCATCTATTCAATATAACGGCTGACATTGGAGAAAATAATGACCTTGCAAGCCGGCATCCAGAGATACTAGCGAAGTTAATGTCAGACTACGAAAAGTTTGCAAAAGATGTTGGTGTTATAGTGCCAAGTGGTCAAGCCGAAGCCTTCCAGAATATAGGCGAAGCAGCAGACTGAATACCTGTGTAAAGTAAAAGCTCCCGAGGTATTAATACGAACTTCTGAATACTTGGCGGTGCTTCATTCCCTCTTTTTCAAGATCTTAAATTACAATGATCTATCTTTAACGATAGTTGCGTGCAAGTTCTCCTCTAGTTCTGCATAATAGGGTTGCCATAAATTCAGTAAACACAATATTTATTTTGAGATTTAGACAATGATATTGGTCCCTTTTTTAGGTCATCAGCATCCATATTTGAGATAGTGATTGTATTTCTACTTACTTATTTTCAATCGACGAGCGAAGCCTATTTACCGTTTCGATGCATCCTGTTTGTTTTCTTTCTATATCTGCAAGCTTAGTCATGACCAGATTTCTAAGGTACTTCTCGTCCTGCTCCTTCTGGTCGGTCTCTTCTTTCAAAATTCTTTTCTTGTAGAAGGTATTTGAAATCACAGCTAGCAAGGTGGCAATCAAGCTTATCCCAAAAAACATGTAAACTAGTGCAACTATTCTTCCTAAACTAGTAACTGGCACAACATCTGCATATCCCACAGTAGTAACTGTCGCAACGCACCACCACAGAGCATCTAGAATGGTTGTCATCTTTGAATTCTCTGCCCCTGACTCCAAGTTGTACATGATCACAGTACCAACGATTACAGCTACACCCGAGGCCACAAGAAGACAAAAGATCGTGTTCATAGTATCCTCTTTGGAAATCAATTATAAAAGTAATTTGAGGCTATCTGATCAATGTCCTCGATACGGCCTTCATATCTATGGATTGACAAGTTTATGGGCTTTGATAGGTGTAATCAAATAGCTGTTTTCACTTCTCACCCTCTTGTACTGAAAGAACTTCATTATGATTGCTTTCTAATAACTGCCTTTGTTCTTCTCTGAGGCTTTCGAAATCAAGTTTATTGTAGACGCAATAGATTTTCACCTTCAGATCTTGTATCGATGTGGAAATTTCTGTTTCATGTTTGATTAGATCCTCAGTCCGGTTCGGAAAGAAAACACCCATATCAGAGATTATAGTTAATCCCTTCTTAGCTAATTTGTTTGCACGCCCTAGTAGCATTCTTATCATTATCATAATTCCTACAAAATCGTTCAATAAACCAAAAAATCCTTTTCTTGATTCTATAACAACCAGTGATCCGTCATTCTTGTATTTTTCCACGCAAATACCATCATTCTTCAAATAATTCAACCAATCTTTGACAGTCTCATAGTAGGTCAGAATGAGAACGATTTCGCTTGAAGAATCCAATGCAGTTTTGCAGTATTTTGAACAAATATTTTTCATGGTATCCCTGTTTGTGAATAGGATCAAATTGTGGTTTCCGAATTGGCTTTGCATATCTTTTAATTAGTTCTCATATTTGTAAGATTAAAATTTTTTTCGTTATTCAAACGATCATTTCCCAAGTACCATCAAAATGATAATAATTTATTCATGTAAATAATTTTTGTCTGTCATTTATAAAACGAATTTTCAGTCAAGACTCCTCGACCATATATATGGTCCTAATTCAACCCTCCATGATCTCTTTGATTGCGTTACCAACATATTCTTCTTCATCGCTGTGAAGGTTACCGGACCTGACTATTTCGTTTAGCGCGGGTATCGCGGCTTTCCCTTTCGATTTTAACGCATCAACGAACGGTTTTGTTTCGTCTGAAAAATGCACCGAAGAAATTATTTTTAACACTGATTGCTTTATTTCTTCTACTTCGTCGTTTTTAATCCATAGTTCCATCGCTACTGATATGGCACTTGAAAAATCACCAAGACTATTCCCTATTCACTTTCTTACTAGTAACTTGAATTCCTGGATTAAATCATCTGATACTGTCGCATTTTTTAAGTCTGGTGATTGCTCATTTCCAGGCTGAGTACCAATCCAGAGCTGCATGGCCTGCTCCAAGGCAGA
>JAKEIK010000020.1 GCA_022545895.1 Nitrososphaeraceae archaeon
CAGGCAGAGTACAAAATTGTATATCCGAACTGGTATCAAGAATACAAATCCAAGAATACTAGCGATTACTTCTTTTGAATCTCTTGGCTGACGTTTGTTATATTAAAACATTATCATTTATAGGAACTATGCTGTCTGACTCGTTCAAATGGTATTCAAAGTTGGTCACGCCCATAAATCCACTAAAGGATATAAAAAGTGTTACTTGATGTCAGAGCGAACTTAACGATTTGCGTGATACCAAGAACATAAATCTTTAAATTTACAATCTAAGTCATTGATAAGATTTTATCCCACACCAATGGCACTGTATCGATTAACTCTGAGATCATTTCGCCCAACATATCACACGGTTTTTTATTTTTATGGTCCAAAAGGAATCTAATGTTATTATAATTAACCGACTTACTGGGATATCTTACATATCTTTCCATATCTTCGAGAACTGGAGCTAGTATCCATGAGATAGTCATATATCTCAAATATGTTGTCTTTGCATTTGCAAACTGCTGCTGAAGATATTCCCATCTAGGATGTTCATACCCGTCGAATTGTTTGATCTTGGTCCTTTGGTAAGCCTTGAAGTTATGAGAAACTATGTCGCTAAAATGCACAATCAATTCTTCTTCTGAGTATTTGTGTTGCTCTAACCCTTGTATTGCTTTAAGTGGATTCTGTACAAAATCATCAGTTTTCTTCCCACCTTTTGATACGTAAAGGCGAATATCATCTTCAATTATAATGTTAATCATTCCTATACTTACTTTGATCAGCTTGTGACCATACGATTTCTTCATTTTTTCTTCAATTTCTTGTCCTCCCATTTTCTCGTATGATACAAAGTACTTTGCTAATATCGACTTGGTACTTTTTTCAAAACTTTGTGCATACTCGCATATGGCATGAGAAAACATGTTGTTATCTCTAAGAATATTGGCAGCTTTCAGGTCTAGCTTTGCAAGCTCATATAGCTTTTCATAGAGTTGCAACACTACACAGTAGAAGTCATACTTTAGAAATGTTGTCAAATATTAATAAAATAAAGGACATCAATGTCGCTGACAGGAGATATTTATCGGTGCCTTCTCAGCATATTCACTAACTAGCAATTAAGGTATTTAATGACTAATTTTGTCATATCATATGTGTTCCTTAGAATTGTGGTAGATAGAAGAGAGAAGTCCAGTTCTATTCCCGAACTTCTGATGAAAGCTGGAATAACTGTGGATTTTGCTACGCTCAAAGTTGGCGATTATGTAATCTCGTCCAATACAGCAGTAGAAAGAAAAACAGTCCACGACCTTCTAAAATCGATTTATGATGGAAGATTATTTATTCAGTGTTCACAGCTTATAAAATATTTTCCATCTCCGCTAATCATAATTGAAGGAAATATAAAGGATCTCGAATTATTATACGAATCAAAAAACTTACCGTATTCTGATAAGACTCGATCGATTTATGAATCAATCAGTGCGATAATTTTGGATTTCAGAATCCCTTTAATTAATACACCTTCAGGAACACATACAACAAATCTTCTTGTTGCAATGGCATACAAATCCTTGCAGGAACGTTCTGATGATGGGCCTCTGCTCCGAAAAATAAAGAAGAACAAACAGGAATATTTACAGCAATTGTCTGTTCTTTCTTCATTACCTGGTGTTGGAAGTAAACTTGGAGCTAGAATGCTTGAGGAATTTAATACACCAAAAAGAGCATTGAATGCTTCAGTTGCGGAACTAGCTAAAATCCCAGGCTTTGGTCGTATACGGGCACAAAAGGTTAGAGAAATTCTCGACAAGAAATCTAGGAAGAGTGATGGGGAAGGTCAGCCAACATTATTAGAACATATGAAATAATAATAAATAATTGATAGAACCTAAATATCTACTTCCATTTATTTTCCAATTTTATTTAGCTAATAAACAGCTCCGACGGCTTCCTTCATCTCTTTTGATAGATCTCTATAGCCATCTTTGTCTATAATAACTGCATTTATGTCATCTCCAGTACCTGAATTTCTTCGTATAGCCGCTGCTATAGCATTTATTGCAATCTTGTAAGCCTCATTTACACCAAGATCTTCCTTGTATTCAGTTTCTAGATAACCGTAAGCTACAGGAGAACCACTGCCCGTTGAGATGAACTTTTCAGTTGTCATGGATCCAAATAGGTCGATATTATAAATCTGTGCGCCCTCGTTGGCTGTATATCCGGCAAGAATTAGCTGTACATAATATGGATAATATCGTTGATTAAATAACACATTCGAGGTGAGTCTTGCGGCAGATTTTACTGGAATTGGCTCTTTATTTGATAATCTGTATATATTTGCATTGTATCTTAGCAAATCAACTAGATTTTGTGCGTCGGCCACGCCGCCTGCAATTGTCATTCCTATATGTTTGTCTACCTTCTGAATCTTCATTACATGCCGATCTGCTATAAAAAACCCTGCACTAGCCCTTGTATCTGCAGCTAAAACTACGCCGTCTTTACATGTCAATGCACAAGTAGTAGTGCCCTTCTTAATATTATCGCGAATAAATTCATCGTATTTGTTATTGTTATTGTCAGATGGAAGCATATTTGTACTATCCAGAAACAATACTAAATTTAAGTATTTTTGGTAGATTACGCTTATTCATGGAATATAGATATATTTAGAGTTGAATGGATTACATATCACCTTCGATGCAAAGGACACTATTTGATAAGATCTGGGATGAACATATAGTAGTTAATGGCAATCAGATCGAGAAAGATAGTAATGGATTGGGACAAACCTTAATTTATATAGACAGGCATTTAGTACACGAAGTTACTTCTCCTCAAGCATTTGAAAGTTTACATCAAAGAGGCCGGAAGGTTAGACGACCAGACTCGACAATTGCCACCGTGGATCATAATGTACCTACTAATGATAGATCACTTCCTATGGTCGACCAGACATCAAAGATTCAAATTGAAACTTTGACGAGGAATTGTAGAGAATTTGGCATTACGATATTTGATATTGATAGCCCGTACCAGGGCATAGTTCATGTAATTGGTCCTGAACTGGGTTTTACCCTTCCTGGAACTACAATAGTTTGCGGTGATAGTCATACCTCAACTCATGGAGCTTTTGGAGCTTTTGCCTTTGGAATAGGTACAACTGAAGTTGAACATGTTTTGGCTACACAGTGTTTATGGATGTCCAAACCAAAATCATTTTTGGTAAATATTGAGGGGACTAGAAGAAATCCACATGCTATTACATCTAAGGACATTATACTTTCCATAATACAAAAAATTGGAATCGACGGCGGAACTGGGACGGTATTAGAGTATAAAGGAAAACTAATCTCCGAATTGTCTATGGAGCAAAGAATGACAATCTGTAACATGTCTATCGAGGCTGGTGCTAGAGCCGGATTAATCGCTCCTGATGAAACAACATTTGAGTACTTAAGAGGACGGAAGTACGCTCCTAAAGGAGAATATTATGAAGAATTGGTGGAGTCTTGGAGAAATAATCTGAAAAGTGATCCAAATTCAGTATTTCATAAAATTGAAACTTTGAATGCAGATCAACTGGCACCACAGGTTAGCTGGGGAACTAATCCTTCGATGGTTTCCGATGTGACGGGTAATGTTCCTCATCCAGATGAATTTGCGAAAGGCAATGAGAACGAAAGAAAGTTGGCAATACGTGCACTACAGTACATGGATTTACAACCTGGCACGCCTATAACAGATATCAAAATCGATCGCGTTTTTATAGGCTCGTGTACCAATTCAAGATTGGAAGACCTTATAGAAGCTTCGTTGGTTGTCAAGGGAAGAAAGGTTTCTGCTCAAGTAAGAGCCATGATAGTTCCGGGATCTCAACAGGTAAAAATACAAGCCGAAAAATTAGGTTTGAACAAGATCTTCAAAGAGGCAGGCTTTGAATGGAGAGAATCTGGATGTAGCATGTGTTTGGGTATGAATCCTGACATATTGGCTCCTGGAGAGCGTTGTGCGAGTACATCGAACAGAAATTTTGAGGGAAGGCAAGGCACTGGTGGAAGAACACATCTTGTTAGTCCTATCATGGCCGCCGCAGCTGCAATTCAGGGACATTTTGTTGATGTAAGAGAATGGGTGTGACTAGTGATTAGTCATTAGAAAAATTAGTTGATTGATTTATTATGGATTCATTTAAAACTATTAAAAGTAAAATAACGCCTCTAGACATAATCAATATAGATACTGATCAAATAATACCGAAACAATTTCTCAAATTAGTTCAAAAGACTGGCTATGGTAACTTTCTTTTTTATGATTGGCGTTTTGATCAGAAGAACAAATTGAGGAATGATTTCATATTGAACGATCCGAAATACGCAGAAAGGTCAATTTTGCTTACTAGAGAAAACTTTGGATGCGGTAGTTCTCGTGAACATGCCGTATGGGCATTATTTGATTATGGTTTTCGAGTCATAATAGCTCCCTCTTTTGCAGACATCTTTTTTAATAATTGCTTCAAGACGGGAATGCTGCCTATTGTACTTGAAAGCGCGGAAATTGATTATTTCTTTAGTCTTGATTCTGATATTTATGTAGAAGTGAACTTGATGGAACAAACACTTTCGACTGACAAGAAGATCATAAATTTCAAAATTGATCCGATGAAAAGAAGAATGTTACTTGAAGGAACGGATGAAATTGATTATACCCTTCAATTAGAGGATAGGATTACTAACTATGAAAAGAGATATCACAGATAGGTAGCAGGATCGTTTTGTAATATAAAAGCTAGATTATATCTATGTCAAGTCATCGTATAATCGTGTATAGTGAATAAAAGTAAAAAATAGTGGTTATTAAAAGATGTTTTGTTTAACCTTCTTCCCAGCCCTTGTCGAAGACACCGTTCTTGTGCAGAGCAACTGGTTGTCCAGAGGTATATTCCATTGGTCTCATCCAGAATATTGCATGTGTTGGACATACACCAAGACATGCTCCATCGGAAATACATCTCTCTGGATAGAAGACAAATGCTTTGCCTCTCTTCCATCCTTCAACTGGTTTTACTCTTAATACATCTGGCCCGAGAGCGGTGCAAATTTCTACACACAGTGCACAGCCAATACACCTTTGTTCATCAACATCTGGTAGTATAGCAATTGGCATTCATTAATTCACTACAGGTGCATATGTTTGAAACTATTTAAACACTATGCCTTGTTCAAAACAGTGTTATAACATACGGTAAAAAGAAAAGAAAAATAAATAATGGTTTTTTACTTCTTAGGTGCCATTCTTAGTACGTCTACTTGACCGCTATGCAGCCAATCCTTTAGCTCTTCATGACTAGGCTTCGCATCATGCTTTCCTGCTAGATGAAGATGCAGTAGAACGTAGTTAACCTGGTTTAATAACGGCTTGTTTGCTTCATCACCTTTGCGAGCTTTTGTCTTTAAATCAAGTGGGACAGACGTCCACCATTCTTCGAACGAACGTGCCATAACAAACAGTTAAGTTCGAACTTTATAAGCCTTTTGGACATCAGGGCGTAGCTGAATTAATTCGTAGTCAACCTAGTTACAAAAAATATAATACTATTGAATGTGTCAAAATGTTTCCATACGATAACGCATGCCATTTGAAATTGATGATCTCTATCAAGCATACTTAAAATACAATGAATTTAGGAAGACTAATCCGCCTTCCTTCCATGATCGTTTCATATTTCCTTTCTTGGCGGGAAGCTATTTTGCGTACAGAAAGATCGATGTCATGAGAGTGGTAGCTATAGCAAAGTCGATATCATCACAACCAAGATATCTGGATGTCGGATGTGGATATGGTGATTTTTTACAGAAGGTTAGAGAATTTATACCCAATGCAATTGGCATTGAAAAAAATGCCAATATGTTCTATGCTTTTGGTATAAAAAAGCCAGATTATATTCGTATACAAGGTATTGAAAGTTTTGAAAAAGAGGTTTTTGATGTTATCTTTGTAGGTTGGATGGACCCTGGAATAGACTTTAGAAAAAATGTTACCAAATATACAAATTGTGTCATTACTACATTCGACGCAGGTGGCCAATGCGGTATTAATGGACAATGCGACTATGAAGAATACGGGTTTGATAGAGTAGCTTGCTGGATTACACCATCATGGATAGATGTAAATTATGAGTTGATGAATAAATACTATACTTCAATTAATCACGACATTAAAAAAGACTTGTTTAAACTTCGTTCTGCACATAACATTTGGTGCATATACGCTAGAAATGAAATATCAAATACAGTCTCTGAAGGATTGAAATCGTGGATTGGACTTGAAAATAAGCTTTCTTTGAATAATGAAAGATTTGATTTTGAGTCAGTGCTAGATGATTGTGGATTTGAATTTTGTGAAGAGATTCTTAAACCAACTGCCAAGGGAAAAATTCTATGGAAAGTAATATTCGATTAGCACGTGATGATTGAAAATGTCATACAGTATAAAAGGTAACGAAGCATACAAGGCGTTACGAAGCTTTAGAGAATATGCTAGTTCCTTATATCATGAACGTTACAGGTTTCCTTATCTCTGTGGGAGCTATTTTGCGTACAGAAAGATCGATGTCATGAGAGTGGTAGCTGTGGCAAAGTCGATATCATCACAACCAAGATATCTGGATGTCGGATGTGGATATGGTGATTTTTTACAGAAGGTTAGAGAATTTATACCCAATGCAATTGGCATTGAAAATGATAATATCTTTTACAATTTTAATATGATCAAACCTGATTATATTTACTTTCAAGATGCATCATTGAATATAGATGATGAATTTGATGTTATCTTTGTAGGTTGGATGGATCCTGGAATAGACTTTAGAAAAAATGTTGCGGATAAGACAGAAGTGGTAATAACTACTCTTGATGAAGGAATTAGTCTAGCTGCAGAATATGAAGACCAGGGATTTCAGAAAATAGCAGAATGGAGAACTCCATCATGGGAGGATATGAATATAGAGTTAATGAACAAATATTATACAAGAATTTCTAAGAATGTATATAGGCAGCTTTCTGATCTAAGAGGTGCACACAATCTTTGGTATGTTTATAGCCGAAATCCACAGAATTTTCAAAGGATAAGAGCATCTCTAAGAGATTGCTCAAGACAGGAACTTTCAGTAAGTTCAAACTATAATTTTGAATCTATAATGGATGATTGTGGATTTGGATACTTGGAGCAATTATCTGGTGTAGGACGCAAAATTAAATTAAATAAATTGTGGGAAGTCACATTTACATAATTGATTGACCATACAATGAACTATAGTTTGCTGTAGCAGAGCATAATTATTGAATTTACCATTTTTTATTTGCGCTACACCGCATGTGATAATACAGATATTGTTGTGCATATCCAGCATATTTTCCAAAATGTTGTCTCATAATCTTTGAGAGTAGATTGTATTTATTAGGGCTTAGTTTTGTAGATTTAATATCAAGTTTAAAACTCTCTTGATTTAATAATGCTCTGTAGTATGAGTATATTGATCTGGCTATCCACACATCTATCGGAAACGCTTCAGTCTTTTCCAATGAAAATAACAGAATACAATCTGCAAGCTTGTTTCCTATTCCATAAATACCTAATAATTTTTCTTTAGCCTCATCATATTTACTCCGGCTTAATTCTTCAATATTCAATGTACCTATAATTATTTTTTCGGTTAGGGATTTTATTGTTTTTGCTCTATATCCTATTCCACAGGAACATAGTTCATTGATAGAAGCTTTAGCTAGACTTTTAGTTGTAGGAAATGTAAAAAATTTCTTTTCGTCTATTTCTCTTTTTATACCAAATTTTCTACACAGATTCTTTAACATTCGCCGGATCATGGGTATGTTAGTATTACTAGAACATGCAAAAGAGATCATGCATTGAAAAGGATCTTGACGCATTAGCCATAGGCCGGAATATTTTTTAAATAATTGTGATATCATATTGTCGTTGGTAAGGCAAGAAGAAATGTAGTTAACATCATCATCTAATCTAAAAACAAGCTGTTGCCAATTATCCAATTCAGGGAGGGAATCAAAATACAGATGATCATAAGTACCTTTACTAGAATTTTTATGATCTAAAGAAAATTTCAGAATATGACTTTTGTATACGCCATACCATGAGTTTTTATAGTTTTCCCATAAAAACATCTGTCCACTATTAACTGTAATCTCTGGATTCAGGCTATTGAGAGATTTTAAATAGCAAGAAGCATCTTCGGTGCGAGTCAATTATTATCTAGAATATCATGCATCAATTTATTTTAGTCTACTAAGCGTAAATCCATAAATCCGTACATTCTTTGATTATCGATTGAAGAGTGTACAGAAGCCTTAAAGGTATCACCAGAGCTTGGCATCTTCGTAAAATGATGAAATACTACTACCATAATTAACTGATCTCTATCACGTCACCTTGTGAGGGAGCTTTTGCTTTAAAACCATATTTATCTTGGATCTCTTCTGCAAATCTTGTGCATGAATTTCCGTCCCCATGAATAGCAAGAACTTCTGGATTCCCTTTTATCTTGTCTAATATTTCAAATAGTTCACTCCTACTATTATGTCCTGAAAATTCGAAACGATTTACTTCAGCTAAACATTTTCTCATCTTTCCATCATACGTGATTATCTTCTTATCGAGAAGGGCACGGCCAGGTGTACCTTCACCTTGATATGAGACCATGGCAACACCGTTTTTGGGATCTTTAGCAATTTCTTGCAAGTAGAAAACTGCAGAACCGCCCACAAGCATTCCTGCCGGAGAAATAATTACTCCAGGTTCTCTTACCAATTGTTTTCTTCTTTGCCATCCATGAACCCACTCGGCTTCCAAAAC
>JAKEIK010000246.1 GCA_022545895.1 Nitrososphaeraceae archaeon
AAAAACATTGGCTGAATAACCATGGAAATTACTTATTCTCTAATCGATTTAGATTCCGGGATGTCGGCCATCTTTACTTTAGAATCAGTCTTGGTGTCCCCTGATTTTTGTGTCGTGCTGCTTGACTGTGAAGAACTAGAACTACCTTTTGCGACTGGCGGAGGAGCTAATGGTTTATCCACCTGATTAGAGATTGCTGGAGTAGATTTCGATAACTCTCCTGGAGGAGTTAAGGCAGGCTTTGAAGGAACAGTGGCAACAGCAGGCGAGGGCTTTGATTTCAACGGAGTTGCAGGCACAGTGGGCTTGGGCGGAGGAGCTTTTTCCATGGACCTGCCATGTCTGAATATATGGAACATACCTGCAAAAACAAGCATCATTATACCTACTATAAACAACGAATAGTTCTTCATTCCGTTTATAACCGCATAATAGGCGGCGATATTAAGATATACTTGGAATGCGATCAACGCTATGAGCACACCAAAAATCCATCTCTGAGGAAGATTGATTGAGCTCTTTCCACTTCCGCTTTTCTTTGGTTGTAGCTTTGCATTAGCTTCTGCATTCTTCGCCAACTTTATCATCATATACGTAAATCCAAAGGAAAGAGGAACTAAGAGAATCATTACCAAATATAGAAAAACTGGATCAATGACCAATCGTTCCAGTAGTGACTTGGTTCTATCAGGATCTATATAAAATCCCCAATAAGTAGTGACTATGATCTGTGCCAAACCTGTTATGCCTATTGCTGTTATAAGGGGGCGATCTTTCCAAGAAAACTTTTTGTATCGATCGATAAAGGGAATTATCAGTAACGAAAAAATGAATAAGCCTGGCCATGCCACTCCTGTAGTAAATTTATCGTAGGCACTTCGAAGGAATGCGTAAAGACCAGTCAAATACCACTCTGGTACAGTGATGCCAGGTGGAACATTAGGATCAAATCTTAGTCCAAGGTCAACAGGGAATACACCACCGGTCAGCATAACTGCCCCGGAAATGGCCATCACGATCGGGACGTCAAACACAAGGAACCTTGGGAAGTGAACTACCATTAGTCCTAATAATACAATGGGCAGAAAGAATACGTGGAATGCGTAAAATCGAAGTACAAAGTCATGAAATCCTGAGCCAAAGAAGGCTTCTCTGATTTGCGGGCCTAATATTGGGATTGAGTTCGTAAGTGAAGCGGCAATGGAAATTGCTAGTTCTGCCCGTTCGCTAAATATGATATCGTATCCTGTGAAGGCTTCGAGTATTGTCAATACACCAAGAATTATTCCCGTGACCCACAGAATCTCATTTCTAATCTTATACCTGCCGCTAAAATATTGGTAATACATATGCAGCAAGGCCACCATAACCATAGCATTTGATGCGTGGTAGTGAATATTCCTCAGATGAAACCCGTAAGGAATAACGTCGTTAATAGTCTGCACACTATTCCAGGCCCTATCCAAAATTGGTTCATAGAACAGCATCAAAAGTGCCCCCGTAATACCCAAAATGATGAATAGTACAAAAGTGATCATGCCCAGAAATCCCAGCGGACTGACAAACCTTCCTGGGAATGTGAATTTAAGTCCCATGAAGATAGTTCGGTCTACTCCAGCGTAGACCCACCTTAAGAAACGAACGAGACTATTTTCTCTATGTAAGGAAACGCCCAAATCCTACAATCCCATTCCCATTTACGCTCCAATTTGGAGGTTTAACCCAGATATTTCCTTGAGAATCAATTTCTAAGTCTAGCCTAGGAAGTACATTAGAAGGAGGTGCCTGTAATGAAGCAGGACCAGCAAATGCCTCCCCTGTTAGTGGATCATACATACTTCCATGACACGGGCATTCTCCCCTTTTCCTTCCTTCTTGTGGCCAATATTTCCAAAGACACCAAAGATGCAAACAAACTTGGCTATACATTCTAAATGACGAAACATCATTCTTATCGCCGCCTAGTTCAACTGGCAAGCGAATGAATTGCCATACCTTAAAAGATTCTTTATTTAGTACTGGATCGTTAGTTTTTGGATATATCACGGCTTCAGAATGATTCACCGGAAAGTTTTTGACACTTGCCTGAGAGCCGTCAGGTAATTCAACCTTCTGCCTTTCTCTCAACTGGCCAGAAGGGTTCGGCAGAAATTTGCCCCAATCTACAAACGGTGCAAAGGTCATTACTGTACCTGCAGCGGCCAAAAGCTTCAAGAAATCCCGCCTAGATACATTACCTCCACTACCTGGAGGAGACGGCTGAGCCATATACAAAATCACTCTTCCAAAAATATCTTATAAACTTTGCCCAACTCGTCAACCATGGCGTTTCAGGTAGGTCTATTGAACCACAAACTAATCAGTACGATCTGTCAATCAACTTATTCATTCCACTAAAGACAATTGAAGGATCCATTGGCATGGCTCGTTAGGTGGACAAGACTCCCTACAATATGTGCTCTATTGCCTTTTGTATATCCCCTGCGTCGACTATATCTCCTGCCATCATTGCTTCTAGTATGCGTAGTACTATTAATTCACCCGTTGCACCTGCAATTGTTTGCGGAACGACAACACATACATCATCTATAATTACCGTAACTTCATTATCATTACCTCCATTCCAGTCTTTAGGTATTCGAATGTAGTAGTATTCTGAGTCGCAGTTGCTGGGGAGGTCTTGGTATAGAAGTGTAACCATCAGTTTTAGTTTCTTTGGTACCTTAAATTCTTACTCTTCGGATTTGACAATTCTTACTGGAACTTGTAATTAGTAGCATATTATGGAATATTCTTGAATGTGTGCTTTACTGTATGTCAGCATATGATTGCATTCGAACTTTGTTATTCAAACCTGACTAAAATCATATGTTCTGTTCTTGTACATTAGCCCAGCGCTTCATACCATTTCACATAAATCATTCAAGCCATTTGCGATAAGATCTATCAATCAATAGGGAATAGGTATTAAGACATTCGGATAGCATGCATATCTAAAGTTGATAGACTCTAGTCAAGGTTTAAGATGAAACTCTTATCACGGTATATGGTCGATGTATTGGTTATCGAACCGGTAATGACCAGAATATCCATTCATATTAAAAAATCCACGTCATGGACTACTATCTTGACACATTAATTCTTCTAGCAATCAGCTACAACATTCAAAAAACCGGGCTTCAATTATTAATAATTCGGAATAACAAACGACTAGTGTTCGAGTAATAATTTCGAAGCTTATGAAATTGAAATTAAAGCTAAATAGAGATTGAGGAAGGAAATTGTGTCCTTACAAACATGTTTTTAATGTAGAATAGAAGCAGGACAAACGAGACGATCTATTTCTCGAATAGGAAGATGATTAGAAAAATTTACTCGATTACTGTTCCTGGTAACGTGAGCCATGCGAGGAAACTTATAGTTCAAAAAAGTTCGAGAAATCACTATTTCTCATGTTTTGAACACTTGTGTTGAGATGTTTACTAGTTAAAAATTGCATGTACCTCAAAAGAAGCAAGGCGGAGAAGATAATCTGTAATAATTATCTCGATTAATCAATAAAAATAATTTGATGGAGTTACTTCAAAGTTATTCAGAACATATGAGGATCGGATGCATGTTTCAATTCCTTGGATGTTCTAAGCGATGGCATAATGGTTCTGTAGCTTGGTAAAGTTCGTAATGATTTCAACTGCCCGAAACTGAAGTTCCACCTGAACCTAGGTCACTGCCTGTTTGGCCCTGGCCTATGCGGATCATTTCATTAATCTTATTTTCCACCTCTTTTAGATTCTCTTTTACTCTGGCTTCTTGCTTTCCCAGTACCATTAATCTTGTATTTGATAGTTCTTTCTTCTCCTCTAACTCCTTTAAGGCATCGTTTTTCTTTGTTTTCATTAAAAGGGGGCCTGCGCTTTTGTACACTACGTCTTCTTCACCTAATTTCATTAGCTCTTCAAGCGCTTTAGTAGTTTCAATAGATTCGACTTCTATTTGCTGCTTTTGCATCAAGATTGCCTGCAAATTTTGTTGAAGTTGTTGTAATCTTGATAGCTGCTCCCTAAGCCACGGAGGGATTTCTTGTTCGCTCATTTGCCTGAAGTTACAATATACCAGGATAAATTCATACCGTTAATTGACATTACAAGAACCTATGCACATAGACAGCCATAGGCTGTTTGTACGAGCCGCATATACGAACCAACTACGGCCCTCATTGATACAATATCTTTTGCATGAATTACTATATCAACAACGGCACCTAAAGAATTGATTTCTATTTTTTCACCACAATTTAGTAATTTTACTTCTGGCTTTAATGCAGCGCACATAGATTCAGCTATCTTGCAAGATAAATCAATAGGCACTGAATATATCCTGATCTTAATTTTAGCGTGAGCTTCGTATTTTTTCGAGATTGACGTCGTATGCGCCACCTGCTAACTTGTATTTGCATTTTGGGCAATGCCAAATTCCTACTGCCATTCGGCCAAAGTGGAGGGACCCGCACATGGGACATCTCCTCTTCTTCTTTAGAGTCCTATAGATCACTCCATATCGTTTCCTCACCGATGCACCATATTTTATTCCCAGTCCCTTTAGTCCTGTCAGTTTGTGTTTCCGTCTACTGACCAGTGGTTGTCAACTCCTGGAATTTGAGTCTGAGTTCTTGTCCTTTAATCTTTGCGGTCTCTGCTGCAGATTTTACCTGTTCGATCGTTAGGAAACCGTTTGAACCCTTTTGAACAGCAGTATATTCCCCATTAGAGTTGGTGGTAAGAGTTATCCTAGCATCCATACAGGCTTCTTCCTCCGTACTAGGATCCAATACCAATGAATCTCCAATCCGGGCAAATGTAACTGAAACAGGTATCGTATTGATAGGAGGATCTTGAATCTTTCCTGTGTCGACCACCTTTTCATCTATGATTTCAAAGACTGGGATCTTGGAAGTGGCTAACGCTAACACCACCGCATACGAGGTGGCATCAAAAAGATTTCCGCCCATGTTTATAATGCTACAGTCAACAAATATAGTGTAAACTATTTTACCTGGAATCAACGCAAGTTTGTCTAAGGCCAACATTTCCGATTCTCTCACACCTCTATCAACTACTCGAGCTAATTCAATGGTTTCCTCATCAGGTGGACCCGGCTCTATGTAGGAAGCCGCAGTAGGAAGCACCTCTGCGGAAACTATCAAGGCACCTTTATTTTCTAGCCCTTCAAATGGTTCACCGGTTTCGACTTTCACACCTGCAACCACTTCTGTGTTACCTAATTTTACCCATGCTGAACCATTCGCCTTTTTGATTACGCCTATCTCGATGTTTAGAGGTCTAAGTTCATCCGGAGATCTCCCATCAAGTCTTTTTCCGCTAGCAATCAATTCCCTTATTTGGTTCTTGCGAAGATTCTCTAAAATTATGGTAGATCTTCTTGAGGAGCTCAATTGCTATTCCTTCAACTCCGTTTCATTGCCAAAATACTTTTGCATAAGAGCTGAACGCTGAACTTCATAGACCTTCATGCATCCGGTAATACCCTCATTCAGACACGCAATAAACTCCTCGCTATTTAGCTTACCGTCAAGTTGAAGAAGAGTGATTTGTTTATGATTTGGCATAAAGGCAACAGGCATATCAGCCCCACCTTCCTTGTCCTCGGTATCATTTATATCAAGAACTATCTTGTCGTCAACTTTTCCAGCCGCACAAGCAGAGACTAGGTCACGCATATTAATGCCCGCATCTGCCAGAGCTACTGAAGCAGCAGCTATTCCTGCACATCTTGAACCACCATCAGCCTGGAGCACTTCGATGTATACATCTATAGTTGCTCTTGGATAATCCTCTAACATAAGTGCTGGCTGCAAAGCTTCTCTGATGACTTTTGAAATTTCTACTTCTCTTCTCGAAGGAGCTGGATTCTTACGTGTATCTGTAGAGAAAGGAGACATATGATATCGACATCGCAGGAGGCAACGATCAGTCAGTGCCATATGCTTTGGATGCACTTCACGAGGACCGTATACAGCGGCGATTATCTTGTTTTTCCCGAATTCTATTAAAGCTGAACCGTCCGCATTCTTTATGACTCCAACCTTAATCTGAATGTCTCTTAATTGATTCCCAGTACGACCGTCGGTTCTTATACCATTCTCGTCTATCAAACTTCGTGTTTGAGTCATGTCTATTGATCTCTTGACAGTGACTCCGATTCACTCTGGACTGATTTCTTGTCGCCTAGCATAGAATCGTCATGTCCTTCGTCATTATCAATGGGGGCACCACTTCTGCTTTTTGAATCTATCTGCACATTATCCTCAACCCCAAGCAGTTGTTTTATTCTTTGGGTCAAGTTAGACGTGTGTGCTTCTTCCTCTACCATTCGTATAGCTTTGATGGCAAGCTGAGTTCCATCCTTGTTCTTGCCCGATACAACAATCAAACCGTTCTGTCCTATTGTTATTCTAGTACTCGTTGCGTGCTCTATCGTCTGAATCATAGATCCCCGTTTTCCAATAAGTCTAGGAACCCTAGTCGCAGAAATTTTGAGTAATTCCCCAAGTGGTATTTTTCCTAGATCCTTGTCCTGGACTGTGAGGATCGGATCTCTTGTCCTATCAAAGGTCGCAATTCTTGCACTGACAACATCCCCCGAAGACAATTCACGACTCATGTCATCTCTCGCAGGAGAAAAATCTCTCCCAAATAGATCCTGAGCAGGAAGGTGTGCTGAGAAGCATGAATTTATATCCACGTCCCAAGACAGAGAAGAATGATCCTTAATTATCCCTATAACTATGTCATTTGCCCTTGGAATATAAACACCCGATAATGGAATTACTTTAGCTCCATCCCTCCCTACCTCCGCAATCCCAATTCTGCTAGCTATTATGTTATTTCCGGATTTATGCACATTAACTAGGGGTCTAGAGTTTCCTTCTACTACTATGTCCCCAGGAATTACAAATTTTCTCCTAACTTCCTGCATTTGAATAATAACACTCCGTAACTATATCATCTAACAAAAGTACATTATCCATTTCTTTCAACCTAATTCTGTCAATTCCATCCGACTTATATTCTAAATGTGACAGAAAGGATCTTATCCCTCTACTACCTGAGCCGATCCCTTTGTAGCTGCACCTAAACGGTCCAAGAGTGCGGCTTTCAAACCAGCGTTAATGGCAAGCAGAACCTTAAGTGAACCATCTGAAAGCCATTGCTCCGATTTACATTCGCCCATGCTCCTAAAAACATTGTATGACTGGGCTGAATACGCTGCTGGCACAGTCACAGTGAGCTCTAGGGTTTCAGACTTCAGAGGCAATATTTTTCTTATCGCGTCTACTACATTTTTGGCTTGATCTTCGGCCCGTCTGAAGGGGTCCAGGGTTATTCTTGCTTCTTCCATTGCATACTCGATTCGTGTGGGTGGATGGGGAGTGTGAGTCTTCGGATCTACAAAACTTTTGTTGATATACTGCACGATCTGTTTTCTTTTTTCCTCAATCATTCTACGTCGCTGGTCGGTTGTTAGACTCAGATCACCTTTTAGTAAGATCTGTTTGGCTATCTCCATCGAATCTGTGGTTTTAAAGTGCTTGAGAAGCTTCTCCGAAGATGCTCGCGATCCTTTATTTGCATCGGAATAAATTTCCTCTGCAACTAGCACTGACCCTAAATCTGTATTCTTGCCTAACTTATAATCAAGCGCAGGATCCGGTCTAAC
>JAKEIK010000247.1 GCA_022545895.1 Nitrososphaeraceae archaeon
ATATCAGAGTTAATCCAGTATTATCGGAATCTTCCACTTTCTGAGAAAAGTCTTACTGATTTGGCCAGAAAAGCAGCAAATGGCGTATTGTGGGATACCGAAATGCAGTCATCTTATGTCCGCTATTTAAATATCTACAAAAAAGAAAAACAAGGTGCTTGGAAATCTCTTGTGAGGCGAAAGATTGCAGGACTTGATGTGGCGTTTCTATGCATATCCAATTACATACAGAGTAGCCTGTTTTCTAAGGAAGTGTTTAGCAGAACAGGAGCTGATCTATGTCTTCTATATGGTACAAATGGAAGAGTAAGCATAAGGCGGAATAACAATAAAGCTTCCTGCAGAATCATAGCATCATTTTTGGTCGAGGGAGGTGGTCATGATTACGCAGCCGGGGGAAAATTAAAAAGTATTGCTTTAGATACTGATACATGTGTAAGAGAGCTCGAAGAGGTAGTGCGAATTGCGCTCAAATAAACTAACACTTACCGAATGGTAATTTCCAAACCTATTCGTCAATCTTGTACATTTGATTGCATTGTAATACATTGAATGACTATCAAAATATTCAAATCTTCCAACCACCAAGAAACTGTGTTAATAACGCTTAAATTTGGATAGGTGACAACTGTCCCATAATGGAAAGTACCGAGTCACTGGGTGATGTGGTATATGAATGCATGAGATGCGGAACTCCTGTGACTAATACTGAATTGTCGAAACTTCCCGAAATAAAGTGCATTTGCGGGTTCAGGGTCTTCAGAAAGGGCAGACAACCAATAGTGAAGCAGCTAAAAACCATTTAGTAACTCATTATTTCTCAATTTTTCAAAATCTGATTATCTCCTAGCAGTACTTATATTTGCCTAGGATAAGATCATTTATTACGTTACAGAGACAACTGTAGGTATGAAAATAATTTGTCCTGATTGTAAAAAATCTGCCGAACTGTCTGACGATTTCAGCTTTGTCAAATGCTCCCATTGTTCGCTTAATATGACGTATGGTGAGTATGTAAGGTACATTGCTTACAAGGATATAAGATATCGAGATATTTTGAGCGATTATAAAAAGTAATCCAAAGTTTTTTTCCCATATGGAATTGAGACCATAGACAATATTCCGGTTTTTTGTGCCAAGCGTTTAAACCAAGAACGTCACTTATCGCAGCCATCTTCATCAAGGTCTTTTTTCAGCTGTTCCTCAAATTCATCTTCTACTTTGCTTTCTTCATCCGCAATGTGGACTCCCAAACAAATCGACAGTATAGTTGACGTATTCATTTCTTTTTCATTGCCGATATTATTGACAGAACATCTCTGTCTTTTACCAAATAATTTATAGGTAATCTTAATCCATTCCTCACATCAACAGCATATAATATCCCTTTAGCTAAATCACTGTGAATTTCATTTGCAAGATCTTCTACGGATGACCCACTCCTCATTAAGTACGCATCGGGCAGGACATTTCCACGTTTGTCTGATAATTTGCCTGGATCGGCAACAGGATATACCACGTTCATGTTTAATAACTTGAACACTGCCACATTCAATGCGAACTGTACCCCTGTCTGCAAATATTCACCAAGAATATCTTTTCTTATGAAATTAAGTGCCCACTTTTGCTTTTCATTTAGTGACGTCTTTTCATTTATTTCAAACCGTTCATCCCCTGGGAAATACCGTATAAGACCCTTGACTTGAGCTCTTCTCAATGTGAGTTCGGCGTCAGCACTACAGGGTACAACAAGCATGTGTTTGTTATGCTCACGAAGCCTTTTGAAATTATCTGCCGCTGCCGAAAGGTCTACCTTATTGGCAACAATTAGTGTGGGCTTAGATAGCTCACGTAACGTTGAAGCGAACCTTCTGCTTTGGAGAGGATCAAAATCTCCTATTTTTTTATCGTTTAATTCGTTTTCTTCGAGCGCCCTCTTCACATGCCACTCCTTAACTCCTATTCCTTGAAAGATTTCTGTTATTGACTGAACTGCATCAGAACCTGAGTTTATCGATCGTATTATCTTGTCCCTGTTACCTTCGAACAATTTCAGGTACCACAAAATCATCTCCTCTTCGATATCTGAAACGTCTGCAATCGGATCACCCGTGCCAGGTTCGGCTAGCCTTCCTGAAGAATCTATACTTCCTGAAGCATCGACAATGTGTAGAAGAACATCAGACTGTGCTGCGACGGATAGGAATTGATTGCCAAGTCCTTTACCTTCCCAAGCACCCTTTATTAGACCAGGGAGATCGACAAGTTCGATAGGTATAAATCGCCATCCATCTACACAAGTGGAATTCTTGGGAGAATCTTTTAAATTGAATTCTCGGTGAACACAAAGGGAAATTACGCTGGCATTTCCGATCTTAGGGTGTTTTGTTGTAAAAGGATAAGTTGAGATTTCCTCATTACTTGATGTAGCAGAATTGAAAAACGTAGTCTTACCAGCATTAGTTTTTCCTATCAGACCAACTCTTATCATATCTGTTTTTTCACCAAAAGATTATTTATATGTAGCAATCTGTTCGCACGTTTGTCTACAAATAAAGTAAATGTTTTTCAGTGCTATATTTTGAGATCTCTTCTTTTCTTTGAATGGAAATGACATGGATCAATCCGTTGACTAAATAGACTATACTCCAATACTTCTATACGAACTCAACATAAGTATTCATACTGAATAATTTATCATTCAATCTTTCTCAAGGCTTTAATAATTAATTTCCTGGATTCTAGATGGAATTGTCGGCACAAAATAAACCAAAAATCATGTTTGAGAAGGTTCTAGTTGTAGGGCTTGGCCAACTAGGTCTACCCGTAGCCAAATACGTTAAACAAAAAGGCTTTGATACATACGGATACGATATTAATCCACACGCCCTGGAATTTGCCTTTGAGAATTACGGTATAAAGAAAATAGAAACATTTAGTGATATAGATGTGTTTATCTTATGTATTTCAACACACAAACCTAACGACATTTACTCTCCTCATATAGATGGCTTATTAGCAATAGCAGAAAAGATATCAAAGGAAGCCAAAGACGGCTCTCTTGTTTCAATAGAAAGTACTATTGCAAAAGGAACCTCAAAAAAGATTTTTGAGTTGTTAAACCATAGACTTCATGTTGCACACGCACCCCATAGATGGTACGCATTGGAGGAAGATATTCATGGTGTCAATCAGTTGCGAGTTATCGGGGGAGTTAGTGATTGTTGCTTACGTTTAGCAATGGGATTTTATGATGGCCGAAACAATAATCTTGGCAATACCGACAATATGGGTGCCGTTATCGAAAATGAAGACATTAAAAATAATAGAAGTCTCGAAATTCCTATGCATCCTGTATCTGAAATCGAAATAGCAGAGCTAACAAAGATAATAGAAAATGCTAACAGATACATGCAAATCGCATTTGCAGAAGATCTCTATCTGTATTGTCAAGCAAATAACATAGGTTTTTCAGAACTACGGAATGCTCTGAACACAAAGTGGAACGTCAACATCCTGGAACCGAGAGACGGAATCGGAGGTCATTGTCTTCCAAAGGATACCAAGATGTTTATCCACTCATCACGATCAGTTAGAAGTAAAATTCTTTCTGCAGCACTTGAAGTTGATTCTGATTATAGGAGGCATAGACAATCTAGGTGCTCGCCACTACTCTCGGTTCCAGCCCCCAAGGTCGACGTAAACTGACTTAGAGCCTGGTTTTCATCTATATGAGAACTAAGACGGTAGTGGCTTTTGGAGCCCATCCTGATGACCTCGAAATTGGGATGGGAGGAACTATAGCTAAACTGGCTGGATTAGGGTATGACGTGAAACTAGTAGTCGCAACACTTCCTAATTTTGTGAAGACGGATACAAAGGAAGAAAGGAGCTCGGAATCGACAAATTCTGCTAAAATAATGGGATGTCCCGCCCCAGATTTATTGGATATTCCTCCCGAAGAACTCACATTTGGAAGAAACTTCGTTACTAAGATAGATGGAATAGTTCAAAAGTTCCAACCCGAAGTCGTGTTCACACAATGGATAGGTGACTCACATCAGGATCATCAGGCACTTACTAGGGCAGTAATAGCCGCATGTCGAGACCAAAACGATGTTTTCATGTACGAAACAACAATTCCTGGTGGCATAACTGAAAACGCATTTAGAGCTCAGCTATTTGTAGACATCACTAATACGATCGATGTAAAGAGGAAGGCTCTTGAATGTTTTAAATCCCAAATGATACGTTGTGGACATCTATGGATACCGGCAGTAGTGGGCAGATGTAGCTACAGAGGTTATCAAATCAATGTGACATATGCAGAGGCTTTTGAAGTAATAAAGGTTTCAAAATGGTAGTCGAAGTTCAAAGAAGCTACATTTTATAACTAATTTATGCCATGGCATTTCAGTACTACAATAGTTCTATATCTGTATTTTATAGTCCTATCGTATTATATGGTTACTAAGAAAACCAACTAAAAATAAGTAAACTCATACTAATACTCAGAAAGCTGAGGTTAGACCAGCAGTAGAGAGAACAGTTAATGGTAGGCAGAGCCAATTCTATGAAGTATCTTTATTAGCTGGACAAAGAGGCTTAGAACTTGATTTATTGCTTAATGATGGGATATACTATATTATGTCATAATAATGCAATACATACGAATGTTGAGCTATTCGAAATACTGATTACGGCCGGCTAAAGTAACAAGTGTAATTTGAAGGATTGGACTCTGGCGCAAAGGGTCCTTATGGAAGACTTATAAGGACTTTACTTCTCTGTCTCATTTTAAATGAATATTTCCATTATTGGATCTGGCAGAGTAGGTTCATCAGTTGCGTTAAATTGTTGTATGAGGGAGTTAGGCGACGTATTACTTTTGGACATTGTCGAGGGACTACCGCAGGGAGAATCCATGGATATAAACCATCAACTCGCTGAACTAGGTAACGATTGTCATGTCAAGGGCTCTAACGATTATCAGGATATGAAAAAATCAGATTTTGTGGTAATTGTTGCTGGAATAGGGAGAAAACCTGGAATGACAAGAATGGATTTGCTCAAGACAAACGCCGGTATCGTGAAAGACGTGTGCAATAAAGTACGTACGTATTCTCCAGAGTCAATAGTTATAGTAGTAACGAACCCATTGGATCCACTTACATATCTCGCACTCAAGATAATAAATTCAGATAAAGGAAAAGTAATGGGAATGGGAGGGATGCTGGATCTATCCAGATTTAAGGAATATATTAGTTCAACTACTAGGATGTCCCGAAGCTCCATTCAAGCAATGGTAATAGGCGAACACGGCGAGAATATGCTACCCTTGGTAAGGTTTTCTAGCATAAGCGGAATACCGCTGAGTTCATTCATTAATAATGTTCAATCCAGTGAATTTGTAACAAAAACTCGAAATGTTGCGGCTGAAGTAATATCACTTAAGGGGGCAACTGTGTATGCTCCGGGCAATGCCGTCTCTGCAATGATAGATGCTATAAGTAGAAACCGTAGAAAAATTTTGCCAGTTTCGGCGTTCCTGGAGGGAGAATATGGCTATTCTAATGTTTGTCTTGGAGTTCCATGCGTGCTTGGCAGTAACGGTATAGAGAAGATTATCGAACTCGACTTGAATCAAGAAGAAAAGGAGATGCTCACAAACGGAGTAGAAAGTGTGAAGACAGCGATACGTGAACTTCCTATATGATATTTGTTTAATTCCAAACGGTCAAATGAGAATTCAAGAACTGGTGTAAGAGCCATCTTAGAGGGTCTTATTTCCGGTAATCTTAGTCTCGGTGAAGCAGAAAAGGAGTTGAGATTCTTCAGCATAAGCCATGTCGAAAAGAATATTGCAAAATTAGATCCTTTGAGAATGATGAGAACAGGTATACCAGAAGTTGTGCTTGCGAGCGGAAAGAATTACGCTGATTTAGTAAAAATAGTGGGTACCATTTTGTCCAAAAGTGATCATGTTTTGGTAACGAAGATTCATTTTGCGGAAATGTCCAAGCTTCGTAATGCGATGAAGAAGAAAAATCTGGTTACTTATTCAGGTCGAAACAGCTCCTGTGTTTTCATAGCTAGAAAGAAATACAAGCGAATGAGAACAGGAGGCAAAGTGGGAATATTATGCGCAGGCACATCGGATATTGGAATAGCCGAAGAAGCTCGACTAATCTCACAAGTTATGGGATGTGAGACATTCACAGATTACGATGTGGGACTAGCAGGAATGCATAGAACTGTGTCTGCGGTAGAAAAAATGATTAGAAGTGGTGTGCATGCTATAGTCGTTGCCGCAGGTATGGAAGGAGCACTTGCATCAGTTGTTTCATCGCTGGTAGACATTCCTGTCATCGGAGTGCCTACTTCTGTAGGTTACGGCTTCGGATCTAATGGCATGGCCGCGTTGTCTTCTATGCTACAAACCTGTACCTTGGGTGTTGCCGTCGTTAATGTCGATAACGGGATAGGCGCTGGTGCTTTTGCCGCACTAATTGCAAATGCAATTCAAACCAACAAAGCAGCATTGGCATCATGACTAAATATGAGATAATTTTACTTTATTTAGAACGTTTATAAGTGCTAATGACTGTGTCCAACTAGAATTAAGGAAGGTATGATGATTATATGGGTCATATTTATACACTAAGGCGTATACGAGATCTTAAAACAAATTATCGAAAACGAGAGAGATTGCTAATTGGAAGAAAAAATTTTATGACTGTCCGAATCAGTGGACAAAACGTAACGGCTCAAGTTTTGAGACCTGAAACCGCTGGTGACAAAGTGATAACTTCTGTGCACAGCAGAGAATTATCTTCTTTTGGTTGGAAGGGATCCCTTAAGAATATTCCCGCATGTTATCTAGTTGGACTCCTATTAGGTAAGAAATGTGCAGACAAGGGCGTTAATCAAGTTGTTCTATACACTGGTATACGTCCGTTCACATCCAGAATTGCTGCCTGTCTCAAAGGATTGATAGAGGCAGGCATAACTTCTCCGCACTCAGAAAAAACGCTGCCCGACAGTGAAAGAATAAATGGTGCTCACATCGCTTCATATGCAAATATGTTAAAAAGTAACGTTGGAGAGTATCAATCACGTTTCTCAGGATTATTATCATTGGGGCTTAACCCCGAAGAATATCCATCACATATAACGGAAGTCAAAGGAGAAATTTTGAACCATGATCCCAAGAAACATCGTAGCAATAAAATAACCACAGAGCCTAGCTGAGTAAAATGGAGGTAATTTGGTAAATTGGGTTTTGGTAAATTTACTTCGTCATCACGCAGTCAAGAACAACAGACCGTATGGAAACCCCGCACAGAATTAGGGGTAATGGTTGCTGAAGGCAAGATAAATTCAATGGATCAAATTTATGAAAATGGGATGCATATTCAGGAATTCGAAATTGTAAAGCACTTACTGCCAGATGTTAAGACTCACGTCGTCCACGTAGGTATAGTACAAAAACAAACAGACGCGGGTGAGATGACTCGCTTCAGTGCGCTTGTTGCTGCCGGTAACGAGGCTGGATGGTTTGGGGTAGGAATGGGAAAGGCGTCTCAGATGAGAATTGCGATAGATAAAGCGACTACCAATTCTATTCTGAATATCATTCCCGTAAAACTTGGTTGTGGGAGTTGGGAATGTAGGTGTAATAATTATCATTCAATACCATTCAAAGTTAGTGGCAAGGGAGGCAGTGTAACGATTGATATAGTTCCGGGTCCGAGAGGCCTCGGACTTGTGGCCGGGGAAAATATTAGAAGTCTATTGAAGCTTGCAGGAGTCAAAGATGCCTGGACAAAATCATTTGGATCTACAAGTACATTGACTTCTACAGCCATGGCAATTTTCAATGCTTTAAGAGGAACTTACAAAACTGGCTGATTGATTTAGATGGCACTGTTAGTTGTTAGAATCAGAGGGACAGTCAATATTCCATACTGGGCCGACTTGACTCTGCGGAATCTTAATCTTGATAAGAAATTTAGTGCTACTTTGGTACCTGATTCGCCAGTCTACATCGGAATGTTGAGAAAAATAGCCGAAATGATTGCATGGAGTAAGGCTGACTCGACCATCGTTAAGGAACTGTTTTTGAAGAAAGCCAGAAAAATAGGCTCAACTCCTATATCCGACTCCGACGTTCCCAACGACTATGGAAATATAGAGGGATTAGTCGCTGCGATAGTCGAAGAC
>JAKEIK010000248.1 GCA_022545895.1 Nitrososphaeraceae archaeon
AACCCACTGTGGAATCTTTACTCTATACCGGAATCTTTTCCGCGGTGCGGAAACTGAACCAAAGCTTAGGTTTTCCTTTATAGTTGCAGCCACATTCTTTCTTCCGGTTTCCAACGGTAAATCGCTGTCCCGAGAAACTTGAAGCACAATTTCCCTACCTGGAACCTGAAGACCAAGTAAGACATGCCAATATTTTCCCTTATCAAGCCAGCTTGGTGCGTAGGTCTCTTTGTCCCAAAAATCAATAGGGCCCAGCGGGATGTACCCTTCTTCAAATTCATGTGTTTCTGGATTATACGATTTATAATCATAGTTCCCAATCATAGGATCCAAGCTTTGCGCGAGTTGTCTAGCACGATGCACTCTGTTCGCAGAGGTAGTAAATTCTCTGTACCCCATAATTCCCCAGATACATGCAAGAATACTAAGGATTGAAAAGACAATATGGAAAATATTTGTCATCTGTGTAGTAAAGTATAAAGGAATAAGTGGGATGCCCAATAAACACGCCGACAATCCTCCTGCAAAGGCTAACGAGATGAAAAACTTGCGCGCTATGTCATTGTACAGTAGGCTAAAGGATTTCTCTGGAAAATTGATCAGATATGATGCACCCACAATTGGCAGATTCATTATTTTTGCACTCCGATGCAGCATCGGCATAGTCCCGACAATACGTTGACGACTTTTTTGTTCTTCTTCATTTCAAATTGATTCTGTGTCCTTATTGAAAGAAACTTGGGATTTTAAATATCTTCGCTAGAGCATCTTCAAGACCAGGAGTCGGTTAGGTTTCATTAAGAACTTTTCACATGACAATATTATCCATGATCCATTTGTAGTAATGGCAACTTTTATGGTGTTGTAAATGCGACTCTGTAATCGGTAATTGTTGATGATTGGATGACGTGGTACAAGCTGGCAATAGGGCATGTTATGATAATTTGGTATTATTTGTTCCAGAACATTTTGTTGGATGTAGTGCATTAAAATCATTGAAACTTGTTGGCCTGAATTTTGTTATAAACAAAAGAACCTGCAATGATAGCGCCATAAATCATGAATCCTGAATAAGCAGCCAAATCTTGGTATGGATAAATAATCGACGATGCCACCAAAATCGATGATGCTATGATACTTGAGGGCATCAAATAAGCAGAATGTTTCCTGTCCTTATTTCTCTGTTTAGATTCAAAATATTCCTTTATCACAGGACCAAGCTCGATCGTGGTTTCTAGGTTCTTTATGAATTTTGATATCGACTTCTTTATCTCTTCCATGTATGCCTCCCGAAGGACTCCTTCTTCTTCAAGTAAGTTTGCGAGAACTCGAACGAACTCAAATTTGACATTATGATGTTTATAAATTCCTTCCAATATAGAGGCCATCCTCATATACAAAGCCAAACTCTTAGGTAAACGGAATGGGAATCTGCTCATTGTCTTATTTGCAAGTTCCTGCAAGGCTTTTACCTCCATCCTGTCTACTTTCTTCCCGTACAGGGACTGAATACTCAATTCGAGACCCCTTTCTACTATGCGTCTATTTACTGATGGTTCAAGAGTTCCGAGCTCTATCAAAACATCGGTGGTACGGACTGGATCTTTGTCAATAAGCCCAAGATATAACCTAATTAACTTTTTACGTGTGTCGTTGTCAAGTCGTCCCACCATCCCAAAGTCATAAAGTATTATCGTCCCATTGTCACTTACAGCTATGTTACCTGGATGTGGATCTGCATGAAATAAATTATGTCTTAGTAACATTTTAAAGAAGAGTCTGTGGACTCTAACTACTAATCTTGCTCTATCAATATTTAATTTGTTAAGTGCTTCAGTGTCCGTTATTTTAATGCCCGGAATATATTCCAACGTGAGAACATGTCTTGATGTTCTTTCGAGGTATACTTGTGGGATTATGACTCCTGGGTCGCCTTTTAGATTTTTTTTAATTTCAATAAGATTGTGGGCCTCTGTTCTATAATCCATCTCTTCCCTGACTGTCTCAGTGAATTGCGATAGCATCGCCTCAGCTGAAAATCCTAAGTTTGGATCGATAAATCGAGTAGCAATTGGAAGTAATTTTTTCAGAACATAAATGTCCTTTGCAATCTGTTCTTCGATGTTGGGTCTACTGACTTTCACCACCACGTTCTTTGCCTGATACCTAGCCAAGTATACTTGCCCTAGACTAGCCCCCGATATGGCATCTGAATTAAATGAATCGAAAATATGGGAAATATGCCCCAGCTCTTTTTCAATGATCAAACAAACTTGTTCGAATGGTGCAGGAGGTACGTTATCCTGAAGTTTGGCCAAAACATCTAGGTATGGCTGAGGTAGTATGTCCGATCTCGATGATAGCCACTGCCCTAGTTTTATGTACGATGGGCCAAGTGAAATGAAAGTAGTAAGGGCTTTCTGTGCATGTTTTCTGAATTTTTCTTCATTTATGTTTCTTCCTTCCTTTCGTACCCATTCCCTTCGATCCCTTCTGAGTCTAATTATGAGAGGTATGAGTTTGAAAATTGTACTTATGATTGCTATTTTAGATGGTCTCTTATACCCTGTGAGAAACCCGTCAGACTCTACTTGTATTGCTTCATTAAGCATGTCTTGGTTCGACTCTTCCTTTAACATTATGATCTATTTCCTCCATTCATATTCTTACTTGATATTCTTGTTCCGTTACTTTGGTAGTGAACTCGTAAGAAATATTGGTTTAATCTATCGGATGTTATCAGAACGCAGAAATTCAGAGACAAATCAGATCAGGTTTTCTTTGTAGATTCTAAATATCTTTTTGTCATACTAGCAATCGATAGAAGTCCTGCGAGGTAGTTAGGTACATCAACCATCAAGTGACCTAAAGGGTCAACACGGGGGTCTACTTTATCAAGATGAGCACTATAATGAGATTCATATTCTCTAATGTGAAGGTTACCGTATCGATATTGTTTCTTACAGCCTTTCTTTTCGCCTAGAATTGTAATTCCAAGGTCCATGATTGGTCTGACTGATTTTGGTATCAGTATGTTCCCATCTCCATCGATAAAGTCCACGCTAGAACAAAGCGACAATAAAGATATAAAACTAGCTTTCTTCATTATACTTAAAGCAACAAGAAGGGCTGAAAACCATCGGGTGTCATTCTGTCCGCAGGGCGGAATGTGAATTCCAAATTCTAGCGGCAGTTCGAGCCAGGTCTTAAGACAACTACATCTAATAAAGTTCAAAAAATATCATTAGATATAATCGCAATATGATTATAACAAGACTTTTATAGAATATAGGCAAACTTGAGGTATGAGTAGTACAAAGGGTAATGTTCCAAATATAGTCGCTCTTGAAGTTTTGAAGAAAAACGGAATAGACATAGAAAAATTGAAGAATATGATTACCAGAGGCGTTGGTGCAGAGTTTACCACGTATTATTATTACACAATTTTGAGAATGCATTGCACTGGACTTGAAGGAGAAGGTATTAAGGAGATAGTAGAGGATGCAAGAATAGAAGATCGCAATCACTTTGAAGCAATGGTCCCACGGTTGTATGAGCTTGGTGGAAGTCTTCCACGTGATATTAGGAAATTCGCAGACCAGGCAGGTTGTCCTGATGCATATCTTCCAGATAACTGGGAGGACATAAACACTATTATCAAGGTCCTATTGGAAGCCGAGCAGTGTGCAATTAGATCATGGGGCGAAGTTTGTGATATGACCACAGGCAAGGACCCACGTACATATGACATTGCCCAACGAATCATGCAAGAAGAGATAGAGCACGAAGCATGGTTTATAGAACTGCTGTCAAAGAGGCCTTCGGGACACTTCAGACGAAGGTTTGTGGGACAATCACCACACACTGGGTCTCAGGGAAGTCTAATTCACCTCTAACGTAATACGAATCCCTAATTTATTTATTTTTTTGAATGTTTTATCTCCATTTGACGTTTTTTTGATAAAACTGGATACAATTTACATTTTTCCCATAATTCCTAGTGGCCGAAGTATGTTATGGCATTATCTTGCTGTACTAAATTAGCTAGCAAAAGAATTTATACAGTGATACAGTATAATATATTAGAAATATGCATTATACATCGATTCTCGTAGCAGAGTCACTCGTGAGTCACTCCCGAGTGACTCACGAGTCCTTAGAATTATGTACGGAGGTAGGTGATAACTAAAATGGACAAGAAATGGTCATGTCCTGCATGCGAATACAAGAGTGGTAGGAGGTTTAATGTTGAACGACATATAGACATAAAACATGGCGATTATGGTTTACCCGTCCTTACGGAGTTCCGATATACGGTTTCCCATTATCAGGCAAGCGAGTATTATAGTGACCGCAATTTCCCACCGCCAACGCGCGAAGGCCTCGTCAAGAGCACTAAAGAGAAAAAAGAAGAAGCTTTCATATCATCTTACATATTCCAAGATAAAAAACTGGGCATCTATAAGAAATTTCTTGAGGCAACCAAACTTTCTCCTAGTGAAGAGAGGAATATGATTGTCGAAGACTTGATGTTACAAATGCAGCGGGCTTCATCGAATCCAAGTCAATTTTGGCTAGATCCTTTAAAAATAATGACTTCTGCTATGATTACATATCCATCACGAAGTGATTCGGCCCCTACCTGGTGGCAAGAAATTTGCAAACTGATGGAAAGTAAAAATTTTAATAATTCCGAATCCACAACCAAATCTGCTTCTGCTGTCAAGGCAAATGTGAGTACAGATAGTCACGAAAGAAAATTAGAATTAGCCTTACAAAAGATTTTGGATTACAAGAAGGAGAGGGAAATATTCGGACATCGTACACGAGAATTTGGAGACAATGCCAACACCAGAAAAACTGACAAAAGCAATCCAAACTAATGCTCTCAACCCGGTAACATCGATCTTTTATATGGGAGAAAAGTCGACGCTAGCCAGATTGGCATTAACAGCGTAAGTCACAAGAACTTAAGACAGGCAGAAGAATGACACTTTAAATGACGAGTTGATCAGTTTAGAATAACCTTTTATTATGGATTTTTTTAATTGTGGAGCGAATGCGCAAGCAAAGAAGAATAGGTGAAGCTTTAACTATAGCTGGTGGAATTGGAATCGCCATTGTAGGTATGCTTGTGAACGTCCCACCTGTGTCTTACTCAGGCCTTTGTGTATTGGGCTTAGGCGTCGTTTCTATATTCTGGCGTTAGTATCTTTGGTTCAAATTTGAGACGCGTATGATCAGGATTGACAAAAGTCACGTAGTACAAACTGTTGGGGTTGTAGTGATGGCACTAGTATTAGTTTTAAATTGCTGTCCAAGAGGTTTCGGCCAAACAGAATCCTCAACAGAAAGGGAAGCGAGGTTGACTGCGCTATTGTTGGCACCCGCTATTCCCAATGCCCAGGCCTTGGGTAACGAATCTGCTGAAATTACATTGGTCGAGTTCGGTGATTATCAATGCACTTTCTGTAAGCGATTCCATGCGATCACCCGAGAACTAGTAATAAACAATTTTGTAGATACGGGTAAGGTTCGATTTCTGTTTAAAGATTATCCAATCAATGACATATGGCCTACAAACTCCTCAACGCTCGCTGCTGAAGCTTCATACTGTGCAGCAGACCAACATCGATATTGGGAATATCACAATGAGTTGTATGATAACTGGAGAGGAGAGAATACGGGATGGGTAAGTCCGGAGTCTTTAATAGTATTTGCAAAAAATTCAGGAATTGGTAATGTCTCTGAATTTTCAACTTGCGTCAGCTCACACAAGTATTCAACATTAGTACACCAGAATTATGATCTAGCCATATCATTGGGACTAACATCCACACCAAGCTTCGTTATCTTGTCTGATTTCAAGTCACCAATGGTAATAGTAGGTTCGCAACCGTTCCAAACATTTGATTACATGATCAAGAATATGGTTTCTTGATGGAATACTTATTGTCTGTTATTTCTAGAATTTCTTCCTCGATCTGTCTTACGAGCTTCTTCGTTTCATTCGATCTAATTTCCATAGCCTTCCTCGCCTCAGCTATCTCGTGATTTCGATTGGACACAAATTCAATTTTGTTCGTAATTTCTTTCTCAATTTGCCATAACTTGCTTTGAATCTGACCTGCTCCGGAAGATCTTAGTTGAGACAACAGATCATTTTTTTCCTTTATCTCTGACGAAATATTTTCCAGAGAATTCATTATTTGGTCGATATGTTCGATAGTCCTGCTAGAATCTTTAAGTGTCATCTTTCCAGAGATAAGTTCCTGTCTTATACCTTGTAAAAGTTGAAGGTAAGGCATTATGTCTTCATCGAAAATTTCCCAGGGTCTACTTCCAATTTTCTCAAGCCTTGAATAGGTGATCTTTGAAGTACCGTATGAATATTTTGTAATTGCTCGCGATATATTCGAAAACATGTTCGAGGTGTCTTTCTTCAATTTTTCCTTC
Organism: Nitrososphaeraceae archaeon; assembly: GCA_022545895.1. Lineage (GTDB taxonomy): Archaea > Thermoproteota > Nitrososphaeria > Nitrososphaerales > Nitrososphaeraceae > TA-21. The sequence continues at coordinate 6,457 of JAKEIK010000248.1, forward strand.
TCTTCTTCAACTTTTTTAATCTCTTCTAGAGTCTGGAATGCATCTAAATACTGCTGAGAGCTTTTGAGGATTTGAACTTCATTTTTCAATTTGTCGATAAGAATTTGTTCTTCCTTATTTTCTTGCGAGAGCGTGGAGATTCGAGATTGGCCGACATCAGTCAGACGCATATTTTCTTGAGCGGTCTGAATGACACGAAGGCAGCTAGAACACTCATTTGCTACAACTTCTACCTTTGAAACTAGATCGTGTGTCTTTTTGTGCAGTCGCGAGAGGGTTTCAAACTCGTCTTTCATCTTATTTGAATGCTTTTTCATATATTCATTTAGCACCCTTCTGTGGGATCCACTAGCATCGCCAAATCGTTTTAAGAGTGATTCTAGTCTGCTTCTAAATTCAAGTGCCTCATTGAGATTTTGGGGCAAAGACAGCTGTGAAGAGGACTCCCGCATAATTGTTGATACTATAGTTCTTCTAGAGTTTTCAACAAGAGATCTAAATTTTATGTCATCAGTTTTCAAATTCTCTCTAGATAAATCGTCTACGATCTTGCCTAAGTTATCAAGAGTATTTTCCACGGATCGTTTTATCGGCTCAAGGCTAACCAACATAGACTGAGTCTGTGTTGCCTTGACTCTTTCTACAATGGAAGATGCCTGCTCAAGTGCAATTCCATCAGAGTGAATAGTAGCGTCATCGGCAGACCGTTCTTTTGAGGCTTCGTTTTTTCTAAAGAACCCAAAAGGAGGAGACAATAGTAAGTATTGAGAGAGCACCACTAAAAAACGTGACTCCTTTCTTTGGATCTATCTAGTAAATTAACGATATGTTGAACAAAATTACTCACTCTACAGCCTTATAGTTATTCGAGGGCTTCCCTTCTCGTAAATTGTGAAAAGTAGGGCTATCGATGTTAGTTCAGCTAATGCCACGAATCGTAATTTCATTTATTTTTTGGCTATAGTCTGTTGGCGGATAATATTTTTTAGCAAGATAGGCAAATATTTTTCTAATGGCCGATTTGGTGACTCCAAAAGCGTTGAAATGACACCTATCCGTACCTTTTCATGTACACAGACCCAGATTCTGAATAAAAATATGTATTCGCATTGCAATGTTTTTATTAATAACTAGGCTGTAGACCTATTGTGCATAATTTGGGAGTATTGGGCGTGTCAAGTGCTGGAATATTAGTCGTTTTCGGTATGATTATCTGCGGCATTCCTCCGGTCTTCGGTTTGCCGATAGTTCAAGTTTCACCCACCTGTGGTCCAGCTGACCCGGGATTTAATATTGTGATTAATGCCAACGGTTTTGCGCCTACTAGCAATGTAGCCTGGAAACTCGTAAATTCCCATAATGGCATCCCACTATCTTCATACTACGAAACCAATGCTACCGGGGGATTTAATGAAGTTACATATATAGACGATGTAAAGCCGGATAAATACAAGATGTACTTCGGTACTGATGCAGACAACGACCAGAAATTCGATATAGGTGCTCCAATCATTTACGCCAACGTAACATTACCGTGCCCTTGACGGCCATCTCTTCAGTGTAGAAAAGTTAACTGTGCTGTAAAAAGGAATTTGCTAACCTAAAATTATTTCTAAAGATATTAATACAATATTGATTAAAACAGTTCAATTGCCGTCTGTGTCAAGGCAGGTCGAATTAGATCCTTCCGTTTTGAAATTCTCTATAATTATACACTCTGAACTGTCAGATCCTTTGATTGTTGATCTGATTAATTCTATTACTGATACCGTTCCAGACAATTACCGTACGGAAATATTACTTGTAGAAAATCTATCTGACGTGACGGAATTGGATCAAGGCTCAATAGAACGAAAAAGATCGATATTAGAGCGAATTGCTTCTCTGCAAGCAAATAAAAGTAGAAATGGCAAGATTTGCATAAAGTTGGTGAGAACAGGAGCACCCAAATCAAGAGTCACTGCAGTATTAGGTGCGATAAATGAAGCCAACGGCAAAAACATGATAATTATGAATGATGATTTTACCCACCCTCCTGATATTCTCCCACAAATGATGGATTTGATTATGAAAAACGGCGAAGGTATGGTAGTCGCCTCTAGATACGCCGAAGGAGGATCCGTGACCGGAAGGTCATTAGGACGGAAACTACTCGGACTTGGAGCAGCGGGGATTGCTAGACACGGACTAAGTGTCAAGAATGTAAAGGATCCCGTTTCAGGTTTCATTGCATTTCCAAAGAAAATCCTCGAGGGGATAGAAATAGATGATACTGCATATTCTCTTTCGCTCGAGATCCTGGTTAAATCAAAAGGGCTAGACGTACAAGAGATTCCATATTGCTTCAAGGAGAGTCCAACATCACACGAGCGACTAATCCCATCGGTCATAAATTATGCCAAGTCCGTTGTCCACCTGTACATGCACGGTCCGAAATCAAAAGACGTTGGAGAGGAATTCAAGTACAAGCGGTCGGTTAAATTTCTTTCAAAGGCCGGAAGATTCTATACTGTTGGGGCAAGCGGATTAGCCGTAAACTATTTGATATCAACTGCAATTTCAAGTGGTTCTCTATCACATTTATGGTACATGCAAGCGACCTTAATTGGCATACTAGTTTCTATTGTGACAAACTTTTTCTTGAATAAAATATGGACATTCCAAGATCTAAACTTTTCTCCAACCCACACTTCTAAGCAATTTTTGTTATTCTTAATCATAAGTTCGTTTGGAGCGGCAATTCAATTGGCATTTGTCTACGTATTAGTGGAAAATGGGTTGCAATACGCAATGTCCCTGCTATGTGCTGTTGCTATAGCATCGGCCAGTAATTTTCTCCTAAACAAGAAATTGACCTTCAAGGATAAATTGTGGGGGTAAGACTACATCCTTAAAA
>JAKEIK010000249.1 GCA_022545895.1 Nitrososphaeraceae archaeon
AGTTTTTATTTTTACAAAAGAAGCAAAAAAGAACTTGAGAGAACACTGGAATTGTTTGAGTCATAGAGAACTGATTCCATTCTGAATTCGAGACTTGTCAGAAAGAAATATTCTCACCTTTCAGTCTATAAAAACGTAGGCAACAAGAGCATGTTTGAGCTCGTGAATATAGATTTAGTTTATACCTCAGCCTTCTAATAATTGTAAACGCGGTTTTGATCATATTATTTGCATCTTCTTAGGTGTGTGGCTCGGAGCAACTATTTTGTTCCAACCCAAAGTAATATACTAAAACATAGTATATAATTGCTGCGGGCCAAGATTATCTAACACACCTCCCAAAATCCGATCTAGCTAAAAAACCTTTTTAGATAGTAAGCGTGAGCAGCATACATTTAACTCTTGGCATCCATTCTTCTGGTAGAAGTTGACATAGACCATCTCAAGTTGTTTACCATGTTTCTACGAAAATAATTGATACTCATAGTTAGGACATATTGAGTGTTATTGATTTAATTATGTGAAGCTAATAAATATCATGCTGATACTAATTTACTAGCGATACGACTGTTTGATATACCATTAACTCAAGCTGGCCTGTCTATTATTTATTCGTGTAAGCATTTCATCTCTACATTCATTATCTTCTACTATCCGTTTGAAGAGTTCAGCTCTGAATCTTTCACCGAGTACAAGATCCAACAATGCAGTGGTATCTCTTTCAGTCCATTCTAATTCCCCTCTAATCCATGTTTCTACATTATCACCTACAACATCCATTCGCAATAGCAAATTAGGATCTTGTGTCACGTTACACTAATCCACGAGGTACTATTTTAGGTATTTTTCAAGTTCATGAGAACAGTTAAGGTGACGGTTGACAATATATTATTATCACATATTTGATGCTTAAATTTCAAAAATCAAGAGGTTATTCTTCAGTTAACTAAAATATAACAAACATAACGATAAGAAGCCTACAGATTCTAAGGGGAACTTGCCTAGATTGTATGGCTATTGGTTTATTGACCAATTCTTATCTAGAACAGACGAGTTGATATTTATGATTACTGTCTGTAGACGTGTATAATCCTATCACAGATCTGATGAATCTTCAAAAAGAGGTTAAAAGGAGAAGATTAATGCAGATGTTTTTCAATATTGTTCTTGCTCCTACGCGGGATACATGACAGTCTAAGACCCGTCATACTTTAGCGGCCTCATTTAATCTTGATTTCATTCTGGTTTCGCCTTCTTGGAAGCGTCTCTTATCATCGTCATTATCTGGAATCAATGGTGGAACAGCAGTTGGCTTACCATATTTGTCGATGGCTACCAAGGTAACGAATGCAGTTCCAGCATGTACGATAGTGTTATCATCAAGATCTTCGGCTTGAATGTTAACTTCAATTTCCATCGACGACCTCTTGACATAATTTATTCGAGCTGACAGGATTATAGCATTTCCAATAAATATGGGTTTTAAGAATGACATCTTATCGATACTAGCTGTAACAACGTTTGCGTGACCAGCATGCCTCTTCGCGACTAATCCCGCAATCAGATCTACATGTTTCAAAATGACACCACCGAAGACATTACCTTTAGGATTGGCATCAGACGGAAGCATAACAATAGTTGTTTCTGCTTTTGACTCTTCGGGGTTTTTCCCGTTCTTCTTTTCTGAATAATTCATGACGATTCTATACTCAAACAATAGATAGATCGGGGGCTATCATAAACCTGCTGGGATATTACCTGCTAAAATGCACTTTAATGCAGGAATGCAGGCATTCACATGGGCGGTATCATCGAAATTTGCTTTTGTAAAGAGCAACTAACAATCTCGTAAGGTCCAGTCTTGAACTTTGACGCGATAGATCTGAAATAGGTAATTCTACAAGCGG
>JAKEIK010000250.1 GCA_022545895.1 Nitrososphaeraceae archaeon
AACTATCCAATCAGGTTTTCTCTCTAGACTGTCCTTTAGTGCGATGTCAATTTCTTCCAAGTCATCTGCTACAACTATTACTCTGCGTACCTTGGCACCCAACTTTGTTATTTTTTTCCCAATCCAGCGGGCGTTAGTATTGAGCGTGATACCCGATAACAACTCATTACCTATACACAGAATTTCAACTTCGGTCAATGTGGATCCGTAAAGTATGTAGAAGATGAATTTAAGATTAAGATCAGAACTGCCATTACTTGAAATTCAATTATTCTTGACCCTTCAGACCAGTCACCTAATTCATTCCACAGATTTGAGAAGCAACCATGACTGAGTTGGCAACATGCTAGATCGCCTGCCAGGAATGAAATTATTAATATCATTCGGCTTTCGCACCTGTTTCAACACACTTGCCTGCTCTTTGGACATTTGTAAACGAACGAAAAGTGTCTTAAAGCATTTCATTCGAGAAGAGGAGATATAGGATCTTTTTTGTTGTCATTAGCGAACTCACACTAGTGAAATTTCTCCTAAATAGAACAGTCGGGTAACACAATAGTCATTTTGATCGGCCAATCCCTGTTATTACAAAGTTCTATTTCAGCATATTCCGTAGTCTCTCCTTAAGATTAAAGGCTAGTATATTCATGATTGCAGAATCAGACACGCTTGAATTCGCAACCGGGACAAAATGTCGGTTAATTTGTATCAAAGTCTGAAACCATGATCAAAATTTTCTTGGTTCATTATATAATTTTTAATGCTTGTGCTCACTTGTAAATTGGAAAAACAATAAATTAGAATATATAAAAGAAATTCTGCCGGGGTACCCAAGCTAGGTAAGCAAAAATATTGGCCCTAAAAGGGGTCAGCCTCGAGATCTTACAGGGAATAGAAAACGATGGGTAAGCTGATGTCCGTAAGGACTCGTGGGTTCGAGTCCCACTCCCGGCGCCTAAACTCTGTTAGTCCTATGCAACTATCTGATGTCTCCAATAAGATGTAGACATTTAAGAGATTTAAGTCTAAGAATTTATTCCACATTTATCCAATTACGTGGTATTAGCTTTGATTGCTCTTGCCATTTTCAGCGATGCTCATTCTCAAGAAAGATTCGGAATCAAACTGATTTGTGATGTTATTTGGAGTTCACGTTTGGGTTTTTCAACAAATCTTGATGAGAATTTATGAATGTTATTCACTTTCACTCGGTATTTTAGCATGAACTATAAATCTCAAAAATGTAGCTAGCGATAGGTTATCAATAATACAATAAAAAACAGATACCAGATCTAGTTTTTAGAACTGTTTTTTATTATTATTTATTTTTTGACGTCATTGATCATGCCTCGTAAAAAGCCATATCTGGGGTGCTGAGCATTTCATCTATTTTTTCATGTAGTTTTAGAAATGCAAACCCTTTTGGTGTTGTGCTAAATGTCCTATCTTTAGTGTTATATTCCAAAAAACCCTTTTCAATAAGGTTCTTTAGATATTGAACTACCTGTGAGTAGGAAAGATAAGAACTGTACATGATCTTCGTTTTTCTTGCCCCGCCAGATCCGGTTGTATTAAGTATTGAAACAATTATCTCGTCTCTATCTCGTTGTATCATTGAAAGTATGATTATTTCATCCTTATTATATGGATGAGATCCTGATTATAGATCAACCTTCATATTCAAATTAAACAATTTTGTGAGAAAAAATATGACTACACTCTAAATCACTAAGAACATTCTATTTTTTCGTGGAACCAATTAATATCTTGTGATTTCTCTAATTCAAAGAAGTTTCAATAAATACGCAACTAGGAATGGAGCGCAAGTTGTTGGTTATCCTTGTATGTAAATCATTTCTCTACGTTCGAGTGCGTAAAATAGTAGTGTGAGGGCATAAGACCTTGGGAGCAGGGTCGAGTACCGAAAAAGTCGTTGTAATTCCAACTAGTAAGTGAATATTTTTCTATTTAAATAGTGTTTTATGCCAAGATTTTGATCTTAACAGGTCACTAATAACAGTCAACTTCATTGCAATAGAAACTGGCTGTTCTGAATGGAGTTAGACTTGTTTAGAATTCCTAAATCATCAAGCTATTGAATTCCATGGCTAGACCAAAGCTATGAACAATAACTATTCGAGATAATATTTCTAAG
>JAKEIK010000251.1 GCA_022545895.1 Nitrososphaeraceae archaeon
AAGGAGCAGAAGATCGCACACTATTACGGCAAGTAACTTCATCCTATCTAAATAGACCATCTTCGTTTACGAAAATTACTAAGAATGGTGTATGGGGTGACCCCTCATATGCATCACCGAATGAGGGGAAAAAATTGTTGAACCATGTAATAAATAACCTTCTATTGGTTATACGTCAATTTAATGACCTTTCTAAAAGATCATGACTAGGTCCTTATTGTCACTACGAACATGTCAAAAATGTTCTCGTAATTCATAAAAATTGCGAAAGCTAAATTGTGACTCTGAATATAACGATGTTTTCTAATTCATCAAAGTAAATATTAGAAGTGGAATAAGTCCAAATTAACTTTAATATAGACCTTCATCAACCAATATTCTTGGTAGAGTAGTAATTGTCTGTTGACATGGCTGTTAAAGTGCTTGACGAAAGTCTAGGAAAAGTTGTTTTAATTAAATTGAAGGGCGGAAAAGTGATTAGAGGAAATCTTCATGGATTTGACCAACACATGAATTTGTTGTTGCAAGATTCTGTCGAATTGTTGGATGATAAGGCTAACGAGTTGGGAACAATTGTGGTGAGAGGCGATAATGTGGTAATTATTTCGCCACCTCGAGCATAATAATTTCTAGCCTCTTGTTGGATAGTGGAACAAAATGACTAAAGGAACAACTTCAATGGGGAAGTTCACGAGAAAAAAAACTCACATAAAGTGTAGAAGGTGTGGGCATAATTCTTTTCATAAAAGGGGTATGAGATGCGCAAAATGCGGATATCCTGATGCGCGCCTACGCAAGTATGACTGGATCAAACGCCAAGTCTTGTAGTAGGAAAATTAGCCGACCTGTAACTTAATTAAATGGTCTTAAAACGAAGGCGGTATGGGACAATATTTATCATACTCTTTATATAATCGAAGATAAACATTGGACTTTACTCTAATTACAGCGTCGATGGTTATAGGAGTAGTTACGTCAATCATATTTAATGGACTAATGGGACACGGGCAGGTTAAGTCAAAGGGAAGATCAGAAATTTCGCAGGTGTCGAGTCCTGCGGGGAACATCCTGGTACTTGAATCTCTCAAAATTGAAAACGACATTATCAAGGAAGGCATAGCCAAAATTTACGAGGCCTTTAACGATGACAAGATATCTAAGTTAGAGTATGACAGACTGATGGTAAAATATACAGAAGATTTACGGATTTGCGATGAAAGGATCAAAGATCTTCAGCCGATTATAGATATTTTCGAGTTGAAGGATCTACGAAATGGTCTTGTTTCATTGATAGAAAACAGGATAAAGAATATCGACGAAAAATTGGATAAGTTGTCATCCACCACCATCATGAAATCTCATGGAATACGAACCAGTGGTATAGACCCCATTTCCAAAGGATCACGACATGTCGAACCGGATGCAATCAAATCTCAGAAGTTTGGAGTTCAAATCCTACAATCAGCTACGCTAGAACAAATAAGAATCGAACGACTCCAAAAAGAGGTATTAGCCGCACTATCTAAATTGGATAAGTCCAGCGAAAGTCATGCGTCAGATTCTTCTGATGCGAACAAAGTTTTGCCGATTCGCGGAGATGGAAAATTAGAATCTATAACTTTTAGTGAGAAACAAAAGAGAGATGCATTGTGCAACTTCAGTTAACATTATCAGGCCCAGGTAGTCTGGTTCGTGGAAGGTAAAACAAACAGGGAACCTTTGCACATATTAAGAAAATAGCGACTAAATTGCACTTGTAGTACTATTCTTCTATTTACCTATTCTAAACATCTTGGTGCCACAAACTGAACAAATTCCTTGGGTTGCAGGTTTTCCGTTTTTCATCGTTACCTTCTTTTCATCATTCATTGACCTTTTGGACTTACATTTTACACAATATCCTTCCATAGGAGCTCCAATATCTTTACCGCATAAAAAATGTTGTGTGCAAAATCATTGTCAGAATGAGCGATGGTTATTGCCTATAGTACAAAGGATCTGCTCCCGAGTAATTCGGTCGAATATTTCTGGAAATTGTAAAAAATTAGAAGAATTTAGAAAAAGATGAAGTTGTTATAATAGGTGAGATCTGCTGATTGTATCCGATCCAGGTAAAACCAAGGAACAAATCAGAGACAATCTATAACTACTGTCTATGACTAACCAATTGTGGTAGAATTGGTATCGGTAGCGGAGATATTGGATGCAATTTGTGATGATAAATCATTAAAATTGTTTAACGCTATCGCGACAAAGGGGGGAAACAGTGGAGATCTCTCGGTCCAACTTAAGCTATCACGAAAGGAATATTATTCAAGAATGTCTCGACTAATGAAAACAGGCATTGTTAAACGTAAAAATGGAAAACACTTTCTTACGGCATTTGGCAAAGTAGTTTATGACGCCCAAGCCACAATTAGAAAAGCAGTCGAAAGTTACTGGAAGCTAAAGGCAATTGATTCCATCGACTTATCCGATGATATCACGGTAAATGAGCGCAATAAGCTGATTGATACACTGCTCGATGATCTGGAAATAAAAGAAATCCTTTCAAAACACGTCTCTTGAATTATGAATAATACTTTTTACAAGATATTTGAAAATTAGTATCGTAGAGGCTGGTAATTCTGCTCATCTGTGTAAATGACTAGCACGTAGGACGTTGAGGCGGTATGAATTTTTTACCATTCCAATTGTGACTCTGATAGGAAATTGGAATGTACTCGCAACGAACAGAAAAGCTAGCGTTTGGACGTTGACCATGTGAATAATTAAATTGTAAATAGATCGAACTACAAGGTCCAATATCAATTGGGCCCAAACGAGATGCAAGGTCACTCCCACACCGTTTCAAATCATATCATAATTTTATGATTTTGCATAATAAGCATATTATGATAATTTACTGTAATATTTAATTTGTGAGAAAATATAAATTATCACATAAAACTACAATGTTAAATTGTAATATCTTTTATACCTCCCCAAAAATAGTTCTGAATAATGTCAAGGACACGTACTATTACATTGATAATTCTTGTTGGCTTAGTGGCGGGAATAATGACTATGATATCAAGCACTTTGACTAGTGCATCAGCATACAAACCTGATGATCCCGCAGCTAAATATCACTGTTTTGCAACTGATGCCGACGGAAAGTATAATCTTACAGCGGAAGGGGATCTTATACCTTGTCCAATCGATCATGGTGACAACGCATGGATGCTGACTTCATCTGCACTCGTACTTATGATGACTCCGGGAGGGTTGGCGATCTTTTACGGAGGCTTAACGAGACAGAAAAACGCAGTAAACACCCTTCACATGGTGTTTATAACCACTGGTATCATTGCCATCCAATTTGTATTATTCGGATACAGTTTGGCTTTTGGCCCTGATGCTGGAGGCTTAGGATTTATTGGAACGTTAGACTGGGCAGGACTAAATAACGTATTACACGACGTCCCGTCAAATGCATATGGTGGGATTGATGGATACACGATCCCGCACCAGACTTACATGATTTTCCAGATGATGTTCGCCATCATTACACCTGCGTTAATCGTGGCTGCATTGGCGGAGAGGATGAAATTCAGTGCATTCGTGATCTTCATCATCCTTTGGTCAACGTTTGTCTATGACTTTGCTGCACATTGGACATGGGAGATTACAGCAGCAGACAATTATGGCATGACTCCAGGATATTGCGGTTTCGGATGGACCGGATGCTTTGGTTCTCTCGATTTTGCCGGGGGGACTGTAATTCATATCACTTCTGGTTGGGCAGGCCTCATAGTGGCCCTAATGTTAGGTAGGAGAATTGGATATGGAAAGGTACCGATGGAACCTCATAACATATCCCTAGTTGTATTAGGAGCTGCATTGCTATGGGTTGGGTGGTTTGGATTTAACGCTGGTTCAGCTGGAGCAGCTGCTACAAATGCAACAAGCGCTTTTGTCGCAACACAAGTTGCCACAGGTATGGCAGCCGTTACTTGGGCAGTGATATCGTGGGCACATACTGGTAGACCCTCAACTGTGGGTGCAGCATCGGGAGCAGTAGCGGGCCTTGTGGCCATCACTCCAGCTTCTGGATTTGTTTCACCAATGTCTGCAATAATAATTGGAATACTGGCTTCGGTCGTATGTTATGCGGCTGTTATGTTCAAGAACAGAAGAAAATGGGATGATGCTTTAGATACGTGGGGTGTTCACGGAATGGGTGGTCTTACGGGCGCTTTATTAACGGGGATGCTTGCAGAACAAAGGTTTACTCCATGGGGACACAATGGCTTAGTATTTGGAAACCCATTTGCATTGGTGCAGAACGCCGTCGGAGCATTCGCAGCGCTTGCCTGGGCAGTGGGTATTACAGCTTTGATAATAAAGATCATGGATAAAGTATGGCCTGGAGGAATAAGAGTAACTCCGAAGGAAGAAGAAATCGGACTTGATCTAGCACAACACGGCGAACGAGCATATGTCAATGAATAGGAAGGATTAAGTACCTTCCTCACCCCAAATTAGGATTCAAATATTAGACCCAATTAATTGTTGAAGCATCTCGGGGTTCGGTCAAGCAACGGCAGATACACAAATTAGCTGACAACCTTATATAGATAATACAATTTCCTACCATTGCCAATGGTAGATACAAAGGTTACTACTGCACGTCTCTCAATAACTTCTGACAAGTTCGAAATTCTTGTTAAACCGGATCCTGCGCTTGATTATAAGTTAGGCAAGAATA
>JAKEIK010000252.1 GCA_022545895.1 Nitrososphaeraceae archaeon
ATGAATATTCAAAATAATAAAGAAATCGAACTGTTGTCAAAGGAGATACCAGCCACATATTATGTTTTTGACATAATATATCACAATGGTAAAGATATGAAAAGGTCAAGTTACGTTGAAAGGAGAAAGATACTGTCACAAATTTTACCAATTAATGATCGAGTAAAAATATCAGACTATATTGAAGAAAAAGGTTTGGATTTATGGAAACATACCCGAGAACTTAATTTAGAAGGAGTAGTGGCCAAACGTAAGGCAAGCGTATATCAAGAAGGTATAAGATCGCAAGACTGGCTAAAGATTAAGAATATAATAACTCAGGACTGCGTAGTTGTGGGATACACCAAAGGGCTAGGAAATAGAGAACGTTATTTCGGTTCTTTGTTGATGGCAGTATATGATTCTTCGCAGAGAAAGTTTCGGTTTGTGGGACACACTGGCAGCGGGTTTGACTACAAAACCATAGATTTCATTTATTCTAAGCTACAAAAACTGATAATTAATTCTATGCCCATTGACCATCTTCCGTATATGAATAGGCAGACGACCTGGGTAAAGCCAGTACTTGTTGCAGAAATAAAATGCGCAGGATGGACCAAAGAGGGTATAATGAGGGCTCCCATATTCTTGAAATTCCGTGAGGACAAAAATCCAGAAGATTGTGTGATCGAAGCAGATCAACCTGTAGCAATCAATTCTAATATAGAACGCAAGGATTATTTCGAACAGGCTATGCCCTCGGTGAATGTTAATCTTTCTAATCTTGACAAAGTATATTGGAAGGCGACAGAGGATCATGGAATAATCACTAAAGGTGATTTGATAAATTATTACGATTCTATGAGCAGTCTTGTTTTGCCCCACCTTAAGGACAGGCCTCTCTCACTTAGTCGTTATCCAGATGGGGTTGATGGAAAATCATTTTATCAAAAAGACTGGAACCATTCAAAGCCAGAGTATGTAAAGACGGTCCGGGTTCATTCAGAACATCGAGGAGAAGTTATCAATTATTTAATTTGTAATAACAGAGAATCTCTTTTATGGATTGTAAATCTGGGTGCCATAGAGATGCATCCTTGGTACAGCAGAATTAAGGATTTTGATAGTTGTGATAGTAATTCATTACTTTATGAAGAAAAATGTGGATTGAATTTTCCTGATTTCATTGTATTTGACTTGGATCCATACATATATGCTGGGACTGAAAAAAAGGGGATGGAGCCAGAATACAACCTAAAAGGATTCAAGGCGACTGTAGAGGTGGCCTATCATTTGAAAGACCTTCTTTTGGAATTAAAAATCAAATCTTTTGTTAAAACATCAGGCAAAACAGGATTGCATATTTACATTCCAATAACACAAAAGTATACATACGATCAGACGAGATCTTTTGCAGAGATAATAGGAAAAACAATTATTTCAAAATTCCCTAAAAAAGTAACAATGGAGTGGAATACCATAAAAAGAAAAGGAAAGGTATTTTTTGATTATAATCAGAATGCAAGAGGGAAAACCATAGCCTCGATTTACTCTGTCAGGCCCACCCTCTCTGCGACAGTTTCTATGCCTATAGGTTGGAATAAGTTAGACGATATCCATCCGACAGACTTTACACTCAAAACTGTCCCCACCTTGACTAGGGGAAAAAGGGATGAATGGGAAGGTGTCCTTAAAAATAAACAGGACCTTGGCAAAATTCTTTCAACAGTGAAAGAAATGAAAGTCTAAGTATTTATGAACTGAGTTGATTGTCGGATAACAAAGGCGTAAATTTACTCGCCTTCTTCGCATGACGTTGTCGGGGGAAAATTAATCTCTAGAAGTTCTTATGACTACTGTCGTACTTATCATCGACGAGTTAGGCGCAATTATTATATCGCCTTCTTCGCTTTTGAGTTTGCTATATAACAATCCTATATCAAATACAATTCCAGTGTTACCAAAAACAGTTACCTTATCACCCATCTTAAATGGTCTTGTGATAGCAAGATATAGTCCTGCAATTATATTTCCTAAAATATTTTGACTTGCAAAACCTATAACAATTGCCGTAACGGTCCCAATGGATGTAGCCACAAGAGGATCCTGACTCAAATAAGAAATGATTATCGCAATAATAATAACAGCCCCTACTATTCTGATAAGAACTCTCAGTGCTTCTGCATTTTTTCCCAGAAAACCAAATGTAAGTTTGTAACAGGCATTACTAATAGTAATACTTGCAAAATATCCCACAGCTACTACTTCTGCAATCCTCAAAATTGTTTTGTACCGGCCATGGAGCTTATATTCCAGGACTACCTCTACAACAATCACAACTGCTATGACTATTGCAAGTATTATCACAGTCTTAATCAAAGAATTTCTTGTATTTGGTTCTTCAATGGACTTATCTGGTTTGATATTATCATTTGGAACCTCGTCAGACCTAGTCATTCTTATTATATCAAGTGCATAACTTATGCTATTTTAATGTAGTCCGTAATAGACGTTTCCCAAACTTACAGTCCGCGATATGTTACTAGCATTAGGTATTTGTGCTTAGACCAGATCACAAGTTTTTTGTCTTGCAATGTTTACAAAAGTATAATTTTAAACATTCACGTATTTCCATTCCGATTGTTGGCCTTGAATGATATTTTCCCATTATTTCTTGAATCTAGGCCGGATTAATAATTAAATGGTACCGTAGACAAAGTCTCACAAAATATGCCTCTATGCTCTATATTTGTCAGTTTGTCACCACAGTTTCCTAACTTTTGCAAAGATTTTAAGATTCACTAACAATTCATGAATCATAATGAAGAATAATACGACGTTTTTACAATTTATATGCAGTCTGTAAATCAAACCTAGAAAACAACCGTCTTTTTAAAAGTTTTATATGCTTTAAATTTAACAAGGGAACATGGTATTCTCAAACAGCATAATTTCGTTAAAGAGAATAATGTATCGGAGTAGAATATTTTGAGTAGTAAAAACAATGAATCTAACGAAAATATAGTAAGTCTAAGGGTCGCAGAAGCAGAGCAGTCTGACGTGGGAAGAAAAATTGCACGTATCGATCCAGACGTCGCACAGCAATTAAGGATATCGGCAGGTGACGCTCTGGAACTTTCGTCACTTGGGAAGAAAACCACTGTGCTGCACTGGCCAGCAAGAGAAAGGGATAGAGGAAAGGGACTTGTAAGAATAGACGGGAATCTTCGAAACAGACTTGATGTAGGAATTAATGACTCTGTTGAGATCAAAAAGGTTCAGGCCAAAAATGCTCAGACTGTTACTCTCGCCCCTACTGAACCCCTTAGAATTGTGGGTGCAGAAGGATACCTTGGAGAGTATCTTTTAGGAAGCCTTCTGAGTACAGGCGACACTATTCCAATAAGTATTATGGGTCAAAGAGTCGATCTGGTCGTGATCTCTACAAAGCCATCTGGTCCAGTTTTGATTACGGACTCTACAGAAATGATAGTCTCAGAAGAAAGCGCAAAAGCAGTTCAAGTTGCAAAGGAAGGCGGAGTTCCATCTATTTCATACGAAGATATTGGTGGGGTAAGAAATGAAATCTCCCGCGTACGAGAAATGATTGAACTTCCACTAAGGCATCCTGAGCTTTTCAAAAGACTTGGCGTGGAAGCGCCAAAAGGTGTATTGTTATATGGACCTCCCGGAACAGGCAAGACACTTCTTGCAAAGGCTGTCGCTCATGAAACTAACGCGAACTTTTACACAATAGGTGGACCTGAGATTATGAGCAAATACTATGGGGAATCCGAAGAGAAACTCAGGAACATATTCAAGAACGCTGAAGAAAAGGCACCTTCAATTATCTTTATAGATGAGATTGATTCTATCGCCCCAAAAAGGGAGGAGGTCACAGGTGAGGTAGAAAGAAGAATAGTTGCACAGCTTCTCTCACTAATGGATGGAATGTCCACCAGAGGTAAAGTTGTTGTCATAGGTGCAACAAATAGAATAAACGCGATAGATCCTGCTCTTAGGAGGCCTGGTAGATTTGATAGAGAAATTGAGATAGGCGTACCTGACAAAGAAGGCAGACTTGAGATTCTCCAAATTCATACCAGGGGTATGCCATTGGATAAAGATGTTGATCTCGAAAAGATTGCAAGTATGTCTCATGGTTTCGTAGGAGCTGACCTTCAATCCCTCGCAAAAGAAGCTGCCATACGTGCATTAAGAAAGGTACTGCCTGAGATTGACCTTACAGCAGAAAGCATACCTTCAGATATCCTGCGAAAGATAATAGTTACGATGGACGATTTCACGAATGTTCTCCAGGAAATGGAGCCATCTGCCTTACGTGAAGTTTTTGTCGAGGTACCTAATGTTACGTGGAATGATATCGGAGGCCTTTCTGATGTAAAACAGGAGCTCCAAGAAGCAGTAGAATGGCCGCTAAAGTACCAATCCCTGTTTACTCATTCTGATGCAGTTCCACCAAAAGGGATACTGCTGTATGGCCCTCCAGGCACAGGTAAGACTCTCATAGCCAAAGCAGCTGCGCACGAAAGCGAAGCAAATTTCATCAGTATAAAAGGTCCAGAGCTTCTCTCAAAATGGGTGGGTGAATCAGAAAAGGGTGTACGGGAAGTCTTCAGGAAAGCAAGAGGGGCAGCACCATGCATTGTATTCTTCGATGAAATTGATGCGATAGCCCCGACCAGAGGGGGTGCAGGAAGTGATTCACATGTTACCGAAAGATTAATCAGCCAATTATTGACAGAACTTGATGGCTTAGAGATACTGACCAATGTTGTGATAATAGCAGCAACGAATAGGCCCGATATCATAGATCCAGCGTTATTGAGACCAGGGAGATTTGATAGGCTATTGTATGTACCTCCACCAGACAAAGAATCAAGAGTGCACGTCCTCAAAATTCATACAAAGAAAAAGCCTTTGGCTGATGACGTAAAAATTGATGTGCTGGCAGACCAGACGGAAGGATATACCGGAGCAGACATCGCAGCCCTAGCGTCAGCTGCTGTAATGCTTGCCCTCAGAGAACATGTTGCAAAGTACAAAGATCCAAAAGAGGCAGAGCGCACTAAGGAAGAATTAAAAATACATATGAGTCATTTTGAAGAGGCAATGAAGAAGATAAGGCCACTTTCGAAACAGGAAATTGATATGTACAAAAACGTATCCGAACAGTTTGGAAAACCAAATATCGCGAAATAAATACAATTAGAGAAAAGAGTCAATTAGTGGTAACAGCATGGGTTACATACGTGCAACCAAACGTTCTGTTGCGTAGTATTACCACTTTGGACATCAATTTGGATCTCCCTATAAATTGTCACAGTCAGTATACGGGTTAACAAACTTTAGATTCCACAGCAGGCCCTCTCATATTTTGTATCTTGTGGACCCATGTAATTTGGATAGAAGGTATGTTGAAAGATTATGGCAGGGGTGTATTATGAGAGTTCAATGCGCTATAAATCCTATTGAGGTGATTTTTGCCTCTGTATTTGAAGGTTTGATTATGGCGGTAATATTTCCATAACTGGTACGACCTATCTCGTTAGTTACTGTTACACAAAAGGTAACACTTGTTTCTCCTCTGACATGGGGAGCGATGAATGATGGTGATGGTGTATCCGCACCGTTTAACGAGACTACTAGATGACCCACTTCACTCCACGAGTACTTTAAGCCCGACGAGTTTTTGTAGGCTACGGCAATATTGATGATAACTTTATCGCCCTTTGTAGAGGGATTAGGGCTAACAGTAAT
>JAKEIK010000253.1 GCA_022545895.1 Nitrososphaeraceae archaeon
AATGGATAACCTTTATCCAACATACGCAACTTTGGTAAACCTCCAATTTGCTTCAGTTCCTTCATTACAAAATTTCTTCCAAATGGAGTAACCTCTACGGGAACTGAGATAGTAAATTTGTCAACAAATTTGTTAGCCTGGGCAACAATTACAAATTTTTGTGAAGATGAAATTAGGATTTTCTCCCGTAAGAGAGCACCCCCTCCTCCTTTTATCATATTGTAATCTGAATCTATTTGATCAGCGCCATCCAAGACAACATCAATTATTGCATTCTTGTTTTGATCCACTATTTTTAACCCTATGGATTCGGATACGATTCTTATTTGTAGAGACGTTACAATAAATTCCAAAGAATCTTTATATTCCAAGAGCCCAAAATTGCGGACAATTTTTTCTACCGTGCTACCACTGCCCAGTCCTATAGTATTTCCTTCAGTAATGTATCTCTTGAAAAAATCCAGTGAAAGTTTGATGTATTTGTTATCCTCAGTTAACCGATCATTATTCTGACTGGATCTCATGTGATCAATTGAAACTAATTATGTCTACTTTAATCTTTACAAGAAATTTCAATAGACAACTAATTCGCATACATTACCTTTCTTCGTGTAAAAGCCACAACTGACAAACCAAACAGATGTGTCTAACTGAAGTGACAACGAGTATATATACGAAGTATCAATGAATATTCGTACAATGTCTGAAATGAGTGGTGCTAAGGCACTAATGTATTCCCTGGAAAAGGAAGGCGTTGACATAGTTTTTGGACTTCCAGGTGGGGCAAATCTGCCAATTTACGATGCACTCGTTGACGCTAAGTTTAGGCACGTTTTGGTAAGACATGAACAATCTGCCGCTCATATGGCTGATGGTTATGCCAGAATAAAGAGGAAGGCTGGCGTCTGTTTAGCGACGTCTGGACCAGGAGCAACAAACTTGATTACAGGAATAGCTACTGCCTATGCAGATTCCTCACCGCTAATTGCAATAACTGGACAAGTACCTTTGAACATGATTGGAAAAGATGCCTTTCAAGAAACTGATATTATTGGTGTTGCTAATCCATGCACAAAATATGCCTTTCAACCCAGATTTGCAACTGAGATTCCAGAGGTTGTAAAAAAATCATTCTATATTGCAGAAAGTGGTAGACCTGGACCAGTTCTAATTGATATCCCAAAAGATGTGCAACAGGACGTTACTGAAATACAATTTCCAGATCTTATAAAAGTGAGGGGATACAAGCCTACAGTCGATCCGGATTTATCTAATGTTGGAAAGGCCGTTGAGCTATTAGTCTCATCGCAACGCCCAATTATTATGGCAGGTGGCGGAGTTATTTTGTCAGGTGCTTTCTCCGAACTTCAGGCAGTATCTGAACTAATTATGGCCCCCGTTGTTACTACATTTAAGGGCAAAGGAGCATTTCCTGAAAATCATCCTCTAGCAATGGGCCCTATAGGGATGCATGGACATGCCGAAGCAAATAGAATTATACTTGAAGCAGACTGTATACTTGCAGTTGGCGCAAGATTCTCAGATCGTTCGGTTGGAAGGTTCGATGAATTTGGTAAGGGTATGAATATCATACATCTCGATATAGATCCAGCTGAAATTGGAAAAAATAAGTCAGTAGATATTGCCATTGTTGGTGATGTAAAATCTGCACTCAGAACTATGGTTAAGATGTTATCAAAGGTAGTTACCAAGAAAAGTAGTGAAAATCCTTGGCTTAAGAGAAGGAAAGAGCTCATCGATTATTTTTCTCAAAATATTAAAGATTACCCTAAAGAGTTGACTGCTAGGAAAGCACTGAAAAAATTGAGAGAATTGTTGCCTCCAGAGTCTATAGTAACAACTGAAGTGGGTCAGTGCCAAATGTGGACCTCACTACACTTTGATGTTATCTCACCTGGTACCTTTTTTAGCTCAACTGGATTGGGAACAATGGGATTTGGCTTTCCAGCATCAATTGGAGCAAAGGCTGCTAGACCAAATGTACATGTTGTAGATATTGCAGGTGATGGATCATTTAATATGACTGAAAATTCGTTAGCAGTTTCTGTGTTAGAAAATCTACCTGTGATAGTATTTTTGTTGAATAATGATATGTTAGGAATGGTTGCTCAATGGCAGAGGACTTTTTATGACAGAAGATACATGGGCGTTCATCAAAAAAATTGTCCTGATTACGTCAAAATTGCAGAAGCATATGGAGCAAATGGATTGAAAGCTCAATCAATGGGAGAGTTAGAAAAAGCGATTAAAAGCGCACTCCGAACTGACGTTCCAACTGTGATTGACATTACAATCGATCCCGAGGAGGACGTCTATCCCTTTGTTGCTCCGGGTACTGGACTCAAAGATATGATAACAGGTGCATGATATATGAGCTCAAAAGAATACAGGAACAAACCGCTGTATATAATTTCGTCTCTGGTTGAAAATAAACCGGGGGTCCTATTTCGTATCACTAATCTCTTTCGCGCAAGAAGTTTCAATATTGAAAGTATAACAGTAGGGATTACAGAAAAACCGGATTTGTCCAGAATGACAATTACAACAAGGATAGATGAACCTATTCTTGACCAACTAGTGAAACAGTTAAGAAAACTTATTGACATCGTGGAAGTAGAGGTTCTTGATGTAAACAACACTGTCTACAGAGAGTTAGCCCTGATAAAGATAAGAGCAAAAGACTTCACGAATAGAAATG
>JAKEIK010000254.1 GCA_022545895.1 Nitrososphaeraceae archaeon
GAAAGGTACATGAAAAATTATTACCCGGAAAGAATGGAGCTGGGACCACGTGATGTAGTAGCACGTGCGACTTTTAATGAAATAATTGCCGGTAGGGGTACGCCACATGGTGGAGTTTGGCTGGACGTAACCCATCTCTCCAAGGAAAAAATTTTGGACAGGCTCCCAACGATGTTCGAACAATTCAAAAATATTGACGGAATCGACATATCCAAGGAGAAAATGGAGGTCGGACCTACTGCGCATTATTCCATGGGCGGAATGCTAGTAGATATAAAGTGTAGAACAAAAGTCAGAGGGCTATTTGCTGTTGGAGAAGTAATAAGTCAGATCCATGGTGCCAACCGCTTAGGGGGAAATAGTTTACTGGATACAGTAGTCTTCGGTAAAATCGCTGGCGGTGAAGCAGCGACATTAGCAAAGGAAGTGGGAGAAAGACAGAAAACTGGGACATCATTGCTAGAATCAAATGTAATTAACAAAAAAGTATTTGATGATGGGATCTTCATGGTTAAGGAACCGATTACCTTTCGCAATGAAATACAAGAACTAATGAAATTCAATGCGGGGATAATAAGAGAACAGACAAGACTTGAAAATGGATTGAAAAGAATTTTGGAATTTAGGAAGAAATTTTATTCTAGCGATAGCATTGTGAAAGAATTCAATATTGATGATGAAGATGTTGCCTTAAGTATGGAAGTAAGGTCTTCACTGGTTGTCTGCGAGGCCATAATAAGGTCTGCCCTGATGCGACAAGAGAGTAGAGGGGCGCATTATCGATCTGATTTTCCAAAGCTAGATGACGAAAAATGGAAGGTAAATATCTATTGTAGGAAGGAAGGTAAAGAAATGGTATTGTTTAAAGACAAAGTTAAAGAAATCAAGGGACCGTTAGCAGATCTGCTTGACATCCACATCAAAGCTGAACACCACCGTGAATTCGAATAATTAGACGAGTCGATGGTAGGATAACCCTGATTTCGTATATAAAGAAAAGGAATCAAATATTTTATCTTATTTTACTTCCTTGTGGAACAGTAACCCATGAAGGACCATATAGAGTGAATGGCAAGTAAAAATGTTCAAAATGTAGAGCTTCCTATTTGATTCAGATATATTCATATCTTTATACATTCAAGTTATCCGTAATTAACAGTTCAGTCCTCTTTAACAGAATGTGAATGAATTTTCATTAAACTTCGATGCACTTGGTTTCTAAATAGAGTTAGTCCGATCCTTCTGGAATATGGTTGTCCTTTTGCAAATGACTTAGCTAGATTATTAACAAATTCCATTTCTACCTTTGGCGGCATGGGTGGTTCAAATGGATCAACATATGCTTCAATTATAGTTGGTTTTTTTTCTTTCAGGGCTTGATGAATTTTAGATTTTACCTCATATGGCTCCTTTATGACATACCCCTTGCCGCCGCAAGCTTCAGCAAATTTTGTGAAATCGATTGGAGAAAATTCTACTCCGAATTCTGGATTTCCAAGGAATCCCATTTGTTCCCACCGAATCATGCCTAATATGTTATTTTTGATAACTATCACCTTGATTGGAAGGTTGTACTGTACGGCAGTAGCAAATTCACCCATCAACATAGTCAGTCCACCATCACCAACAAATGCAATACATTGTCTTTCTGGAAAGGCAATCTGTGCTGCTATCGCGTATGGTAAACCATTTGCCATACTTGATAAAGTACCTGAAAGTGAAAATTTCATTCCTTCTCTTATATCTAAGTAACGAGCTGCCCAAGAAGTATTAGCACCACAATCTACAGAAATTATTGCATTATCTTCTATTTCTTCAGAAACTGCTTTTGCAACGACTTGCGGTTTGATTGGCTTATCGGTTCTAGTACTCTTTTCTTCCAATAGTTTATCCCAATTTTTCATTGCTTTTTGTTTAGATTTAAGAAACTCGACCTCTGTCACCTTGTCCCTCTGACGCAACATCGGTAGCAATTCAGACAATACAAGTTTGGAATCACCTACCAACCCGATCTCAACAGGATAACGCAATCCAATGTTATTTGGTTTAATATCAATCTGTACCCCTCTTGCCTGACCATGTTTTGGAAGATAGTCAACATAAGGAAAGCATGTTCCAATCATTAGTAATGTATCAGCTTCATTCATTGCATCTGTTGCAGGTTCAGTTCCTAAAAGCCCTAGACCACCTATACAGACAGGATGATCATCTGGAATTACTGCTTTGCCAAGCAATGCCTTCACAACAGGTCCCTCCAACTTTTCTGCCACGCGTATTACTTCTTCTCCCGCACCAAGAGCTCCCTGTCCAACCAGCAATACTACCTTCTTTCCAGAATTCAAAATATTTGCGGCATCTTGTAATAGGCCTCTATCCGGTACGGTTATATCCGCGTAAAAGTCTGAAGTCTGACCAGGCACTTTATGTCTAGAGTATTTTCCCCTTAGTTTCATCTCTTGCACGTCGATTGGTATAGTTAAGTGGCTAACTCCACGCAAAGATAATGCTGACCTGCATGCTAAGTCTACTGTCATTTCGGCGTGCTCAGGGTTATTTATCATGTTATTATAGACAGTAACATCCGAAAAGAGTTGCAAAAGATTAACATCTTGTTGGTAATTAGAATTCATAAGATCAGAATAAGTGGTGCCAGTTATTGATAAAACAGGGGTATTGTCCATCTTTGCATCATATAATCCATTTAAAAGATGTATAGCGCCCGGTCCAGAGGTAGCTACACACACTCCTAATTTTCCTGTATATTTCGAGTAAGCACAAGCCATGAAGGCTGCTGATTCTTCATGTCTGACAAGAATGAATTTAATTTTGTCTGTCCGTCTTTTTATTGCTTCGATAAATCCATTTATTCCATCGCCTGGAAGGCCAAAAATGACTTCAACTTTCCAATCAAGTAAGGCTTCTGCGATAATATCAGCCGTACGCATATTTTCATACTCGCTCATAATTCATTGGATCACAATGTGATATAAGTGAGTTTATAATAATAGAAATCGTATTTTTAGTTTCGATATGTTAAAAGCTACGCAAAAATTGTTGGAGCTTGACCTAAATATTCCAAAACAGCGCATAAGAATCGAAGAGTTTGCTGGGTACTTGCATAAATGTATATTTTCGGCGGATGCGGTAATTAATTTAACCTCGATCTAAGAATGGTATTATATTACTTACCTGAATATATTTTGGGAATGGTTGAACTATAATGAAAGCTGCAAGAATTGTTAATGTAAATGAACCTCTACAAGTACAAGACGTTCAAACACCAAAGCCAAAAGATTCACAGATTCTTGTAAAAGTTCAGTCTGTAGGTGTATGTCATAGCGATGTCCACGTATGGGAAGGTTATTATGAAGGTATAAGCGGGCAGCAATTAAAAACTACAGATAGGGGTGTAAAATATCCTCTTACCCCAGGACATGAAATTGCAGGCATAGTAGATAGTTTAGGTGAACAAGTGGAAGGATTCAGTAAA
>JAKEIK010000021.1 GCA_022545895.1 Nitrososphaeraceae archaeon
AGTGATTGTGGAAACGCCGTCATATCACTTCATGACTCATTTGAGCTAGACAAAATAGACTAGTCGTTGGCTGGATTGACTAGACTTGACTTGAATGCTTAATTAACTACCAGCTATGAAATGAAGCTGCAGCAGGGATGAAGTTTGCACATATCACCGACTGTCATATAGGAGCGTGGCGAAATCCAAAACTCAGGGATTTGAATCTTAAGGCATTTGAAGAGGCCATAATGAATTGTATCGATGCAGCAGTTGATTTCATTGTTATCTCAGGAGATTTCTTTGATGCCAATATCCCCCAACTAGGTCCAGTAAAGAAGGCTGTTGAACTATTAAGGCTTGCCAAATCCCACGGAATTCAAACCTATATGATATATGGCTCACATGATTTTGCGATGACCAACGTATCGATGATTGATATTCTGCATTCTACGGATCTTTTCATTAAACCGACAGAATATGAAAAAGATGGTGATGTCATAAAACTTCAATTCTTCACCGACCCAAAGACTCGTGCAAAGATTACGGGTATTTCGGGTAGAAAGATGGGACTGGATAAAGAGATTTACGAAAACTTGGATAGGGAGGGACTTGAATTAGAAGACGGGTTTAAGATCCTGCTTCTTCATAAAGGTATCAGTGAGCTTACCACCGATAAGGCACTGGTTAAAGATTGCATTCCCATTAGTTATCTTCCTAGAGGTTTTGATTATTACGGTGGAGGACACATACACAAGAGGATGGAAGGAAATATGGGCGAAAGTAAAATAGTATATCCTGGTCCCATTTTTGGTTCCACTTTTGAAGATTTAGAACAGACGGCAAAGGGGGAGAGGCGTGGATTTTATATAATCACCTTTGACAAGAAATTGACTGGATATGAATTCATAGAAATCAAAGTAGCAGAGATTATTTCAAGAGAGCTTCGGGCAGACGGCATGTCTCCTTCGGAGCTGGACCGCACTCTTACGGAGGCTATCTCTTCGATAGATGTAAAGGATAAAATAATCTTGATCAAACTTGTAGGCAGCCTCCATGGTAGACGTTCCGATATAGATTTTGGCAAATTCAGTGCTAATTTACATGCAAGAGGCGCGCTAATACCCATTTTGAATATCAATAATTTGACAACAATAGATGATACGGGCAATTTGGAAGTACGGGGCACGACTAGAGTTGAAATCGAGAGCTCTATTTTCAAGGAATGTGTATCAAAGTTCAAGACTGATCCAAATATTTCACTTGTTACTAAAGAAAAGATGGCAATGCTCTGTGAGGACAGCGAGATGGCTTTAAAGTTGCTTGAAACATTCAAGATGGAAAAAATCGAAAATGAAACAGCCGGCATTTACGACGAGCGCATATCGACTTTGGCAAAGTCAGTATTGTGTCTGACTGAGTATTGATTAATGGATAGATAGGTGATTTCCAAATGATTTTAAAGAATATTACTTTAGAGAACATACGAAGTTACAAGAATAAAACAGTAATTGACTTTCCCTACGGCAGAACGTTATTCCAAGGTGATATTGGATCTGGAAAATCGACCATATTATCCGCAGTCGAATTTGCATTATTTGGATTAGGTGACATAGATGCCAATCATCTTCTCCGCGTCGGGGCCACGACGGGTTCTGTGTTCCTGGAGTTTGAGAGCAATAAGCAGCATTACAAGGTATTCCGGTCACTTTCGCGGCGTCGCGACAAAATTATTCAGAATGAGGGCTATTTGTATGAAAATGGGACAAAGTCTTCTTATTCTGTGAGCGAACTGAAGACAAAGATCCTCGACATCATAAAAATCAACGAGAGAACTGAAACGAAGACAACATCTGTAGTCTACAGATACGCCGTATATACTCCACAGGAGATGATGAAGCAGATACTCTCTTCAAACAGCGAAAAAAGGTTGGACATACTGAGGCGGGCTTTTGGAATAGAAGAATATAGTACTGCAAAAAGGAACTCGGAGAAATTTCTTTCTGGGATCAGGGTACTACTGAGGACCAAAAAGGATCTGGTAGCAGATCTCGACGATTATAGAACTACCCTGAAGAATAAGAATGAACTAGTTAGTAACACAAAACACGATATTCAGAAATTGGCTACTTCTATAGAAGAGCGTGAGCAACAGCTTAGAACGCTAGATATTCAATTATCACATCTTACCAAAATTAAGGAACATTTACTGGAGCTAGAATTAGCACTCAGATCCTGCAAGACCAGTCTTGCTAAATGTGAAAAAGATAGAACCATCAAGATTGAAGAAACGAATAGGCTCCGTCAAGACCTTGCCAAGGCAGCAGAATCTGAGAAAATTGTCCTGGATCTTGGTCCTCGATATAAAGATCTTATTTTCAACAGATCAGAACTGACAACGCTTGCTGATTGTGCTCTGCAATATGACAGGTTAACATCAGAAAAATTGAGGCTTGAAACTCAAATCAAAAATGAAAGAGAGAAACTTTATTCAGAATCTGCAACGCTGAAAAACGATATTGATGAGATGGGCGAACAACTAGAGCGCGAGCAAGTCGAAACATCAAAGCTTGATGCCCTCCTTCAACAGGAGAGTATTCTCAGCGAGAACATAAAGGGATTGGATTTACTACGAAAGGGTATGG
>JAKEIK010000255.1 GCA_022545895.1 Nitrososphaeraceae archaeon
CCACTTGACCTCTCTTTTAAACAAAGAAAGAGCGTAAGCATAGAATCTTATACAGGCATAAAGCGGTCTGTAGACAAAAATGATAAACGGCACGAGATATACATACTTCAGATTACTTTTATGAGATGAGAAAACAATCGCCGTAATTATTACTATCAATTCATTAACAAAATATATCATCATCATGAAAATCAGTGCGTATAGAATTGATTGCTGAAAAGTCAACAAGATATAACCTAAAGATACCACTCTTACGAACAAAAGTACGACATCCATAAACATCATGTCCATTATTCCCAATACGAATAATATTCGATATGTGGTTCCTAAGCTGACTGCGTCTTTATGTTTCGTTAAAGTGGTAAATTGTCCATGGGACCATCTCAGTCGCTGTCGCATCCATGCTTTCCAATTATTAGGACAATAAGTCCACCCAACAGCGTTTGGGAGAAATACTACTTTACCACTTGTTTTAAAAATTTTTATGCCCAGATCAAAGTCTTCAGTTATAGTATCCTTATCGTACAATCCTACTTTTGAAGCTATAGATTTTCGGAAAGCACCAAATGCTCCCGGTATTATTACCAATACACCCATCATTAGTCTAATCCGCCGTCCTAATTCAAATGCAATCAAGTATTCGTATGACTGACTTTTTGTTAGAATGTTCACTACTCCCTCATCTCCACTAAGAATTCTTACATTCCCGGCAACCGCTACTACATCGGGTACCGTCACTGCTCTAGCTGCTTCTCTTAGCGCACCCCTTTCAAGTAAAGTATCGCCATCCATTACCAGTATAACATCTCCAGTAGCAAAGACTATGCCAAAATTGATTGCTCCAGACTTTGATCCTTTGCCCTCTGTACGCTTTACTAGTTTGATCTGTCCACGCCTGTAATATGGATACGCTTGCTCGAAGGTATTATCTGTAGAATGATCATCTATCACTATGATCTCTTTGTTAGGGTAAGTGTTTTCCAACAGAGATTCTATTGTATTCTTTATCGAGACGCCTTCATTGTGCGCAGGGATCAGAACCGTAATTTTGATTTGTGCGTTATCTACATTTAGAAATGGGAGCGGACGTATCCGTCTGAATATGTTGTGTATAGATAGAGCTATTGGTTTGCCAATATTCCGCAAAAGATCTACTAATACAAATGAGAGTAATCCCACTAGTTGCCATGCTGTGAGATGAGACAACCAATCAAAATAACCTTGTATGAAAGAAAGTACATTTATGGTTTCATAGATCTCCATCATAAAGAAGCACGACCAAACTTAGCGTTTGAGAAATTATCCAAATTGTTGAGCTTTATCTTTTTTCCACATAAGTGGATTCATCATTGATGCCTCTCAAGGCTTGCACAAAAGTTTCTGGAAAGAAATAACTCAGCCATAAAGAGTCTTTACTCCGAGTTTATCTCCGTTACCTAAACTTCTCTTTAGTGTTTCGCCAGCATATGATGTTGGATACATAGACTGAAGCCTGTCACTAACATGACCTAGATTTAAGGCATGTCCGATTTCATGGGTTGCAATATTCTGCAAATCAAAGCTGGTACCTGACGCGCCGCACCTCTCAGTGGGTGAAGCAAAGAACATGTCTCTGCTATCAAATGCTACAGTAGCAGATAAGATGGCTTTTGTATCTGTCCTATAGGAATAACTAGTAAAGCCTAACTGACCATACTGGCCGTCCATTGGGCGCCAACTAATTTTTATTTGAGCTGAACTGAAAGTTGATGCCTCTTTAAAGTTCGTAAGTGTTGGATTTATCAGGGCATCGTAAGTTGAAAATACCTTTCTGATAGCGGCTTTTGCCTGTGTTACGTCCATGTGGCTATTTGTCGCATCGATTCCGAAGGTCACAGGAAAGGTCTTCCATTTTACCCCTGCTGTCATGAAGCTGTAAGCATTAGTACCATCTCCGCACAAGTCTTGTGCAGAGAATTTACCAGATGGATTTCCTGCATCGGTAACAGTCACTGTTTTTACATTTTTTGGACCAGTTCCGGAGTTACCTTCACCCCTTACCATAACTTTTACTGTATCAGAACTAAGAAACGTACCGTCACTTACAGTCAATTTGAAGACTAGAACGAGTACTTTATTGGATTCAAGAGATGGTGCGGTGAACGAGAGTATTTTGCTGTTCGTATCGCCGACATCCAACTTGATCCTTTTCGGTGATAACAATTTCCAGTTATACTTTAGTTGATCTCCGTCAGGATCCGAGCTTTGTGAGGCATCCAACGTAATTTTTTCATTTTCTTTAACTGTCAGGTCATCACCAGCATTAGCCACAGGTGGGTGACCTGGAGGACGTGGAGATTCTACAGCTTCCGACGTGTCAGTTGCATCGGCCCCGACCGACGAATTGAATAATCCAACTGCTGTCACACTCGAAATCAGGATTGCGCTAAGAATGGCCAAAAATATCATTTTTTTCAATAAATTGGCAATAACGATTATCATTAAAAAACAGTAGGGAATCTAGTGACAGAAAAAATTACAGAACACTGTAGTGTACATATCTCACATGTCTTACACACCATATAGTGTATTATTATGCTGGTAGTTGCCATTATCGCAAGCAATAGGCCCGAATTAAATCAAACAGCGGCGTTTGTGATATTCAACAATGCTTCTTTCACTGGGTTGACTATTTGAAGGACCCAGGGCTTGGGACAAGAAGCGGGATGACTCGCGTGACAAATGGGAGCAAAAGCGATGACGAATGAATTTGAATTTAGGGAGTTTTTACTAACATAGCCATCATATGATATGAGCAATGAATTAGTGGAATTTTATTCATTTTACAGAAAGGGAGTGATATATGATGACAATCGATCTGCCGCTTTACATTAAAAATTAGACCGCGTTCATTAGTTGTCATATATGCTGCTGGCGAGCCCCTATCTCCTACTGAGTAATACGTAATGCTATGAAAAAAATATTAATTCCTGTGGTCAAATCCGAAAACA
>JAKEIK010000256.1 GCA_022545895.1 Nitrososphaeraceae archaeon
AACGGGGGAGATACAAATCCATCTAATGAAGGAAAAACTGATAAATTTGGAATAAAAATGCTATATCCTTCGAAGCCGGATGGAGAACAGTGGTATATCCGTGCAGATCATCCTGAGAAAGATCCTCAATTTAGGCCACAAGTTCCTTTATCTAAGAACTCAGATGGTTCTTTCAAAGTCACCGAAGGTAAAATAAGAATGGGTGTTTGGCCATCGACAGGCAACCATCCAGAAAAGATAACTACCTATAATGAAAAAGAGCTGGAAAAGAAAGGTTACATGGAATCGCCTAATGATTGGAGAAATGTAGAGATCACTGGTTATGTCAAGTTTAACAGAGGTGTCAATTATGATAATTTTGCGTGGTATGCCAGAGGTGGAATTCATACCAATGGGAAAGAATGTGAAGGCACCGCATACAAAGGACAGCTGTATTATTCAGGAAAGACTAGATTTGCCAAAGAGCAATGGTTTGTCAGCTACGTCTTTTCACCATACAAGCAGTCAATGGGTTCAATGAATGGAAAATGGATCGGATTTAAGACTGCCATGTATAATGTTGAGAAGAACGGACACCTCGCAGTCAAGTTGGAAATATGGTTAGACAAATCCAATGATGGAAACTGGCAAAAGGTCTACGATTACATTGATGATGGTGGGTGGGGTAATGATGGACAGGCGTGTGGTGGACGACCAGACCAGATTATATCTTGGGGTGGACCATTGGCTGCATTTAGATGGGATAATGCCGATGACGTAGACATAAAGGATTTCAGCGTTAGAGAAATCCTACCCAATCTCTGAGAAATCCTCCTGAAAATTGCGTCACTTTACACTGCTAATAGCGATATTTTTTATGCTTTCAGTAATATTAGCGACGAGCAGTATTTATTTTCATAAATCTATTTCTCATGATGCTTATGGTAATGGGCTTACTCAAGCGAATATGGTTCGCTCAGAGGACAAAAACAATCAGGTAGCTCTATTCGTCGGAATATCACCGTTATTACTAAAAAATGGCACAACTGATAATTTCATGATAAAATTTGAATTGTATGATATAGAAAACAAGAGCCGTTATACCAATGCGACTTATCAAATCTCAATTGTGAAAAGTGAGTATTCCTCGCACGGCAAAGATCGGAGTGTATTTAATGGGACTTTTGTGAGTAAGAACGGATTCTTATCGCTAAATATCAATAATACAGCTAAAAACAATGAATCAGGAGTATCTGAAAAACACGGTGGTAGTATTTTTCATACAGACACTGACGGCCAAGTGAACTTAACAATTCCATTCCAGCTTCAGAGTGGCCAATACCATATACGCTCTGTTATTACTATACCCAAGTATCAACAATTATATTTTGATACAATTTGGCACGCTGGCGAGATTGAAAGTAAAGCCATTAATTTCAATCGAAATATAACTAACATAACTGCTGTATCGTATCATGATAGAATAAACGATTTTTCTTTTGATGCCAATAACAGGTCATTTACATGGGAAGTACCATTTGAATATAACCTGAGCAGAATTGATGAAGGCAAAGTTAAGGTTCACGAAGAACTTATTATCCCTAATTACTTCCTTGAATCTCTGAATGCTACTAGTTTTACCATGACTATGAACGATCATCACTTTGATGAGTCATTGTTCGTAGTAGATCCTTATACAATTCAAGGCAAAACGATTATTCACTATGTGCCTAAAGATGATGCCCTTTTTGAAATATCAAATAATAGTGGAAGTCAAAGAAGTAATTGGCTGATAAAGTTTGTCCTGTATTTGAGATAGAGAAGTAATAATACCTCATTGTCAAGTGATAAATTCCAAAATGCAAGAACATGTTCAAATGCGTGGCAGTATCTACAGATCTTTTGTAAGAATGTA
>JAKEIK010000257.1 GCA_022545895.1 Nitrososphaeraceae archaeon
TCATAATATGCAACAGGCCGGCAGAGTATCTGACTTTACAGCATTTATGTACTTGGGAGACTTGATAGAATATGGAGCAACAAATCAAATATTCATGAAACCTGAAAAAGAGCTTACGGAGCGATACATTTCGGGAAAATTTGGTTAGCTTCAATTAGTATGTCAAGTTGGCGCGATTACTAGATATTGGCATAGCTCGGATTACCAACCTCATTATAGACATGGGTCGTCTGTCCGAAGAGCTAGTTAATATCGCACTAGAGTCGTATGAAAAAGGAACAATGCTACGCTCGCAGATTTTTGAAGGTTCTGAAAAGCTTAGATTTTTGCAAATCGAAGTTACAGATTTTGCTACGGAATTAATAGCAAGGTACCAGCCCGTATCGAGGGACCTCAGGCTCATTCAATCATTTATGGATGCGGCATATGGTTTTTCAAGATTCGGAAGATACGCCTATGATATAGCCGAGGTGCTGGAGACTATAGGTCCGCTACAAAACTGCGACAAGTCCCAAGTCATATCAATGGAAAAGACTGTTAAGGAAATGATACAGTTAAGCCTAAGCTCATTAGAGAAGCTTGACAAGAATGCTTCACAGAAATTGTACATGATGGACGATAGTGTAGATTCGATGTTTCGAAACTACCTGAAGAAAGCATTAACCCAGACTAAAAAAAGGGGCTTTGAACCAAGGTGCTATGCTTCAACTCTGTTGATACTCCGCTATTTGGAGAGAATTTCAGATCATGCGTGTTACATAGGGGATAGCGTACACTATGTGGTCACAGGAGATCCCAGCCCAAGGCGTTAACTATATAGAATATATGTATCTATAGGATAACTACAGATCACTAATCGTAAAATCCATATTCTACTGTTATC
This sequence comes from Nitrososphaeraceae archaeon, assembly GCA_022545895.1. Lineage (GTDB taxonomy): Archaea > Thermoproteota > Nitrososphaeria > Nitrososphaerales > Nitrososphaeraceae > TA-21. The sequence continues at coordinate 884 of JAKEIK010000257.1, forward strand.
TAAATATCTATATTGCAAACATTTGAAAATAACGAAGTAAGGAAAATCCAGTATACTGGCAGGTCTACATACGTTTTGTCACTCCCAAAGCGGTGGGTAAATGAATTAAAACTTAAGGCTGGAGATCCGGTCACAATTATGAGAGAGGCCAACAATTCACTTTCAATAGTACCAAATGTTGTAAGGGGCCCAAGTACTTATGAAGCTACTTCACTTGTTACAAGTGACAAGAGCGGCCCTACACTAAAGCGCACGGTAGTATCCATGTATTTAAGAGGATTCAATATTATGCATTTAAAATCAAAAACAGGAAGAATTCATCCTTCACAGCGTGATGCAATCAGAGAAGTTGTGCGCAGAAACTTAATTGGGACTGAAATTATTGCTGATTCATCAGATATGGTAACAATTCAAGTATTATTGAGCTTGCCAGAGTTGTCTATTAACACTGCTGTAAGAAGAATGTTTTTAATTGGGTCATCAATGCACAGGGACGCAATTTCTACACTTGCAGGAGATAGCCAGGAGTTGTACCAGACAGTAATAAAATCAGATGATGAAGTAGATAGGTTCAGTCTCTATGTTCTTCGCAATCTGGTAATAGCCTCTCAGAACGAAAGCACCTTAAAGGCGATAGGTTTGAAAAGCCCTGCTGATTGTCTCAGTTATAGTGCAGCAGTACGGAGCCTAGAGAGAATTGCAGACCACGCTTCGGAGATTGCTCTTAAAAGTTCACAGATAGGAACGGTACCTGAAGAATTGCGCAAGAGAATAATAAAGATGAGTGACCTGTCGCTTCAGCTATTAAACGATTCCATAGAAGCGTTTCTTAGAAAGGATTACTACTTGGCCGATAGCATAGTAGATAAATCTGAGAATATCAGAACAATTGAAGATGACATAATCACATTTATTGATAAAGAGAAGAATCCAAAGAATTACAACAATATCTATGTAAAGCTGATCCTAGAACACATAAGAAGAACTGCAGAATATTCCTTTGACATTGCAGAAGCTGCAATGAACCAAATAGTGGGAGAAGTCATAGAAATTAGATAAAGTAATTCATTCTATGATAATACACCAAGCCCACAATTTTGAATAATTACCACTCATAAATTGGAAAATTGACTAATTTTTTCAGGCAATACGTGCCTAATAGGGTGACTCTAAATATCTGGTTCCGCATTCATAAGATATCATTCAGTTTTTTGAAATTCGAACACAACTGCCCTCAGTATATATTAGGTAAATGATGCTTTGATTAGTAAGCTATGTCACAGGTTCTTAAAGTTGAAACTCATTGTCATAATGTTTTTTCAAATTTCAAAAACTACCCTTCAAGATTACCATATGATTGCGGTGTCACAATTGAAGAACAACTAGAAAATGCGTATCTTCAGAATATCGACGTGATGTTTGTTACAAATCATAATACACTTGATGGTTATTCTCAGATTTTAGAATGTAAACAAAACCATGCAAAATATCAAAATATTAGTATTTATCCTGCTGAAGAAATAACTATCAACAACAAAGGACATGTGCTCGCTTATGGTATTGAAAATGAAATAAGACCGGGTATGACTTTGGACGAGACACTGGATGAAATAAGAAAGCAAAATGGTGTATCATGTGCTGCTCATCCGTTCGCAGTTTCAAATGGGATTAGAGAATATGCAAAAAAATGTGACATAATTGAATCATTTAACAGTAATAACATTGATATCTTCTCAAATCTAATTTCCGAGAAGTTTGCCAAACAAAATAATTTGATATCAATAGCTGGTAGCGATTCTCATGTCAAATCTACTATTGGAAGAAGTATCA
>JAKEIK010000258.1 GCA_022545895.1 Nitrososphaeraceae archaeon
GACCTTAACCTTATCGTCTATTTTTTTCAGTTCTTCATATAGCTGAAATCCGTCCATTTTGGGCATCCGGATATCCAAAATAACAAGTTCGTATACACCGGATTTAAAATTTCCCGTTGCTTGAACAGGATCGTTGTACGTATCGACTTTGAAGCCGTTGCCTTCGAGTATCATCTTAAAACTCAAAGTAATATCAGGCTCATCATCAACAATCAAGATTCTAGTCATTGTTTTCCCCTTATTTCCACCCTTTCGTATTGTTTTGATAAAGGTAGGGTAAATGTAAATGTAGCCCCATTTTCATTGTTGTCTCTATTATCATTTGCCCAAATTCTGCCACCATGTGCCTCTACTATATTTTTACATAGAAATAATCCTAAACCCGTACCAGTTTCACCTGAATGAGATTTTGTAATAAACTTTGAGAAAAGATCATGTTGTATTTCACCGTCAATGCCCCTGCCGGAATCCTTTACTTTGATAATTGCCTCATTCTCACCCTTCTCTAAAATGACAGAAATAATTCCTTTTTCAGTAAATTTGATCGAGTTTGCAAGCAGATTGTAGATCACCTGACTCAGTCTGATTTTATCTACTTCTACAAATATGTTCTTAGGATGATCCAGAAATCTCAACTTATTCTGATTTTCTATATTGTTATCGAGGATCATGTCGTTGATGGTATTTGTGATTAGGTCACCCAGATTGGTCCTCTCTTTGTTCAGCCTTAACATTTGACTTTCAATCTTGGCTGTATCTAAAATATTATTGGTAATTCTCAACAATCTTCTGGCATTCCTCATTGTGATGTCCAGTAATTTCCGTTCTTCAATGTCCTGCACTTTGGATCTAAGAATTCCTGTCAAGGCGAGTATGGGTTGGATAGGTGTTCGTAATTCATGGGCTGCTATATTAATAAAGTCGTCTTTCATCTTATCTGCTTCCTGAAGCTTTTCAAATTGGTCAAGAATTATCTTTTCTCTCTGCCTCAGTATTTTGTTATACTGTATGCTGGAAATAGCTAATGAGATAACGATAATGAAATAAGCCGAAATTTTCAATATATGAGGTACATTGTGTGCCGTATCAAAGTTGGTAGCTGAGTAAGTCATTATTATCTGGCCAAAGATGTCGATTATTAACGCACCTAGAATCCCTTTATAGAAAACATCATTTGTTTTGTAAAGCTTCTTTTTGTAAAAATAAAATAATGCAACCGAAAATAGAATCAATGAAGGAATTTCGTATGGCCTATGTATAGGATTGTCAGTCACTATATCGGGAAATATGGTGAAGAAAGATACACCTACCACACTGATTGCTAAAACAGAGAAAATAAGAGAAAATAAGAGTGTGCTGTCCAGTCTATCGGCAGATTTGTGACTGATAGCCGGTGCTTTTTCTCCCTGTAGATTGTTGTTCCTGTTCAAATCTGCTGTTGCTCTTACATCGAAATCTGATGCCGTTTGGACATGTGCATATTTAATAACTGCAATGGCTAGCATTGCTCCCAAGAAAGTGCGACCTGCAAACCAAGTTTGAGGAATAAAGTATCTAAGAAAAGGAGAGTTACCTACGGCGTTGAAAGAAAGTGTTGCGTGTAAAAAATCTATAATAGCAATAGTTAAAAAACCTATTCCAATGAAAAGACTGAACTTTTCATTTAATGTATATGATCTGGTGATACAGTAAAAGGCAACGACAGTTGATAGCACCACTGCCATAATCTCGAAATAAAAATGATGAACATCAGATGTCACCCAAAGATTAGGGTCCAGCGAAAGAATGGCTATAATTGAGAGAATTACCGAGGGTATGATAATGTATTTCATATGATAGGAATTTACGATGGAGAATGACAAATTGACGTCAGTCAGATATTTGAATGTTGAAGTTAATAAATCTCGCCACTCCCCAATCCGTGTGGCTCGAGTTATGGACAAATTGAAATATGGATTATCAATAATTCTTTGACTTGCTAGTCTCAATAGTGTTACCATCAGATGAAAGTAATCTCAACAGTTCTCTATCAATACGACTATAAAATTTGCGGCTACGTTGTGTCACTATCAGATTGAGCATAATCAATGTTGGTACGAAGCCTATTGCGATCCATGTCACCGATTCCAATAATTCCATATTCGTACTATGAACAGTATGAGCATAATACCTTCTGTCAGCAAATGTTCTGATTAGTTTACTTCATGTAATAGGAATAAGGCGTGTTCATGATAAATAGACATCGATGCTTATAGCGTTACGACTCGTGAATGAATTGGAGTGGTTATTCACGAACATTACAGGCGCTTGAATATCACAATATGGTTTTGACAGTAACCAATGGAAACCACAGATTCAAGTACAAAATTTTGAAACACACTAGAGTGGATTGATGTGAATCTACCCCTCACTTACTTTAGGCATAAAATCACCCTTTGCCATATTAACTTCTGTAATCCATTCGCACTTTATATTAGCCTTGGAATGGTGCTTTTCGACAGCATCCTTATCTGGCGCATCGAGTAAACAGAAGCAAACATTGGCATCCTTATTATAGAACAAATTAACGTGGCTAACGCCAAACTCATCCCGTGGCGATCCACACAGTTCTTTGAGATTTTCTTCCGAGAAAGGGACTTTATGAACGTCAAGAAATATGGCCATGTTCAAACCAAGCCCTAACCCGAATAAATTACTTGCTCTTGCTCTGAATGCCCTGGCCAGTTATTGATGAAAAAAGATTGATTAGGGTTTTGAATTTCACTAGTTCGAACCTACGTTAAATCTAATGGGTTCCACGCTTAATCGTGAGGGAAAGAAAGCCGATCTCACACTTGTCTTAATATTTCCTTGATTTCAATACAATAGCACGTGACCTCTTAAGTGAGCTCGTCTGGTGAGAATATAGATGTGGTAAGTGGCGAGCAGCAAGTAGCCAGGCTAACCACAGAAATAATCCCTAAAGTAGATAGCAAAGTTGACTGCGTATTTCAGTCACACCAGACCCGAGAAACATTCCTGGACAGCATTATTAATCTCAAGAAGCAATACATTAAGGTTCGACTCATTACAGAAATAACAAGAGACAATCTTCCCTACTACAAAGAGATTACCAAGCATATCGATATTCGCCACCTCGATAATGTGAAAGGTAGTTTCGCAGTTTGCGACGGAAGAGAGTATTTGGGATACATATTTGGAAAACA
>JAKEIK010000259.1 GCA_022545895.1 Nitrososphaeraceae archaeon
TATTATTTCATTAATCACAGGACTTTCACTATGGGTACTGTATGGAGTAATGAAGGGAGACATAATAATTGTTGGTGCTAACAGCATCGGGGTTTCTCTGAATGTCTTTCTTCTGATATTGAAGTTGAAATACAGTGACTAACGGATGCACCCAACGACAGCTTCTAGCGACATTTCCAAAATTCATTAATCATGTCAGAAGGGCCCGAGGTAAAACGAACAGCTGACAAACTGACAGCAGTATTGGCAGGTACAAAAATTGTTGGTATTTATTCCAAGACAATTGATGCGAAAATTCAAGAGAAAATTCTGGGTGCAGAAGTAAGGGATATCGAAACATTTGGTAAAAACATCGTTATTTCCTTTTCATCAGGGATTTTCTTGCGAAACCACATGATGATGTGGGGTAAATGGAGAATTTATGACAGGGCTGCATTTGATAAAGGGCTAGCTAATGCTCCTCCCAGAAGTATATGGCGTAGCAAAACAGCTCTAAAAAATGCGGATAGGAGTTCGAACGGGATTGGAAAAACAACAGATGTTAGAGAGGATTCTCGTGTTAGGCTTGTGCTTCTCACCTCTAATCATGCAGTAGTACAATTTAATGGGCCTGTTATCCAATTCTCGAATAATCATCCATCTTCTGTTGCTCCTCTATCTTTGTTAGGGCCTGATCCATTGAAAGGAACGTTTGATAATAAAGCTGTTCTGAAAAGACTCGAGGAAAGGAATGAACAAATAGTTGCGGACTTATTACTAGACCAAACGTTTGTCGCAGGCGTGGGTAACATGTATAAATCTGAAATTTTATTTCAGGTGGGGCTGTGCCCGTTTATCAAAACGAGTGCAATTTCAAAGGAGAAAAAGGTAAGACTAATTAATCAAATTCCAAGAACTCTATGGTACGGATACTACAATATCGGCAAAACTAGGCCGATAGGTGATAAGGACGCTCAAATAAGTAAATGGACAAACAACCATTGGGTCTTTAGAAGAACGGGACATATTTGTTGGGTTTGCGGTAAAAGCAAGATTCAGATGGACAGGAAAAGAACACGCCGAGTAACTTTCTGGTGTCCCAGTTGTCAAAATTGTTCATAGGTTGCCTTACCTGCCAAGGGATCAGTAATTAGGGAATTATATAATAACTACGTATTTTGGCAGATATTCAGCCAGATTTACTGTTACCCCTACTATAAAATATGGTGTGGAGAAAGACTTGCAACACTCGACAGATTTTTATCAGTTATATCGTCAATGAACCTGTGTGTGTTCCTTGAGCTCTTGCCTAGTTTGAAACGTTTTTCCGCATTCTTCGCAACTAAACGTTGCGGCTACATTCGTACTTGATTCGTCGGATTTCTCCCCTGCATCTACTCTACTATCCACTTGTAATTCTGCATCACCCATTTCTGATTCCTGCGTTTGTACTGGCGAATTTACATCGTTAACGATTTCATTATTATTTGTCATCTTATATCTGCTAGTCCACAAAGTACTTTAACATTACAACGTTAAGGGGCTCATTTGTGTGGTAATAAGCAATGAGGCCACGCTATCAATGATCGTTAAATACTTCTTTTCTCTACACGTTTCATTTTCAGGAGAAAATATCTGATGAGATATCTTTGGTCGTTCAGTCCTGATGACTTCCACAAAAACCTATTAACCGCATACGAAATACCCCACCAAATAAAGCTGTTTACTATAATTGTAAATAGAAAACCATAGTAGTAGGCCATTATGGCTCCCGTTACAGTACCACCTATTAGAAAAGGTATTTGCCGCTTTATTATTGCCTTGAGAATTTTATCCATTGGTTGTATCCTTTTAGCTTATCGAATGTAATTTCTATTTTGTCTGCCATACCACTAAGTATCCAACATACTACTTTAACCTGTGTTGGACAATAGGTGTTTACATCTTTAGCTTTATCTGCAACTTTAGAAAAACTGCTGTCGTCAGAATTGCATAGACCCTTGCTTTCTGTTTCAATCCCTTATCCAATCCTGGAGAGTATTCTTGCGGCCCTTCGGGCAATTGGGGAATGTCGAATCCTTCGGGAAGACCATCCAACGCTTCTACCTCTCCGTCCCCAAATGGAGATTCGCCATTGAATATTTCTCCAAGTCCTGATTTACCGTCAGTGAATGTCCATTGCTGATTGTGTAGATTTCTTTTTTCAAGCTCTTGAACTTCGGGGTGGGTTAATTTACACTGTGTTCTCAATACCCAACGTTAATCTATTTGAATCAGTTTTTACTTCATGACTTAATATTACGACTATAATCATTTGAGTAATACCGAGCATTTTAATGTGTCCTTGTCACCTTTGACTTGTATTCGTGATATGATATATGCTGAATTAGTAACTATTAAGCATTTACCATAATTAGGAATCAAATCAACTTGCCATAAAAATAACCTGACCATCGTAAAAGGAATCTGAGACAATGATGTTAGATCTTATATTAATTTAATTTTATATACTAGTGGCATCATTACAAGCTATATAGTAGTGCAAAAAACCATAAAGGCTGCTGATATTTTCCATGCGATTTCGGATCAAGGCTCATTGCAAATTTTCAATTTCATAGCAACAGAGAAGAAAAAAAAGATAAATAGCCAGACATTACAGGCATTGAACGGACTCACCAAGAAGCAATATTATTCAAGGATACATGAACTGACAAAGTTTGGTCTTGTTAAAAGAACCTTTGGA
>JAKEIK010000260.1 GCA_022545895.1 Nitrososphaeraceae archaeon
AATTCGCCTTATTAATAATTTTTTCCTCCCCACGGCTGGATGAGGTGAGAATATATTCATTCCTCATGTTTAAGTTTGTCAAGATACTGTTCAATTATTTGTTCGAATTACTACCAGTTTATCAACCCCAGATTCGGCTCCCCAAATTTCACCTGTCCGTCCAAGAAGTTGACGAACATTTGCTTCTGGACTCGGTAAAGAATAAACTTCAAATTTTTCTTGCGATGCGTCAATACGGACCAGATCATTTCTCGAACAGATCACAGACGATGAGATAAGACAAATTCAATTTGTCATTAGTGCAATTCATGATGATGAGAGATTTTGGACAACGACCGCAAAAAAATGAGGAGGATTATGTATTATGTATTAGGTTTCGTGATGTTTAAAATCATGTCATCATCTTGATCAATGTTTGTCGTAATGGCAACGCTAGACTAAATGAATCAAATACTTCAAGTGACACATACGAGTGCTGAAGTAATCAGAAGCGCATATACTAACTGTCGATAGGATACGAAAATAAAAAATTGATTCTATTTCTGATTCTAATGTTCAGGAATACAGGGTAAAGTGATTATTCAACAGAACTATAGAATACATCTTTATCTGCAGCGTTAGGTTACGCCTTCCAACTTTTTCAGACTTTAAACTAACTTTTTTGCAGATGTGATATAACCTCTTGAAATGAATTGTATGGTTGCGCTCCTTCAATGCCTTCTGGCTGTCTTCCCTGCTTAGTAATGAGGAAAGTGGGTGTAGCACTAACCCCTAGTGATCGTGCCAGCTCATTATTTTGCGCCACAACATCATTGTATTTTTGTGAGTCCACACACTCTGAAAATTTAATTAAATCAGGAACTTGAACATTTTTTGCAAACTGGTTTAAAATTTCTTTCGTAACCCATCCTACATCTTCACCTTTTGAGTTGTTATATACCTCATCATGATATTGCCAATATTTCCCTTGGTCTGCTGCACAATATGACGCTCTGGCGGCAAGAGTTGATTGTTTATCCAACGGCCTATCATTTACTACAAAATCTTTAAACATGAATTTTACTTGCCCCGTATCTACAAAGTTGTCGATCAGTTGATTCTTTGTCTCCCTGTGAAACCTTGCACAATATTGACATTTGTAATCGCCAAACTCAACTATAGTAATATTCGCTGTATCGCTTCCAAGTGCGGAAGCATTTTGAACTACAGGCCGAGTCAACTTCTTAAAGATGTCGTCAAATTCATTACTTTGAATAGAAGGTTAGGATTATGTTGAGGCACCGGCAAAAAAAGCAATCGCGGAACCGCCAATTATAACTACAGCCAAGACGACGCCCACGACAATTGCTTTATTGTTAAATCGTTTGGGAGATGTTTTTTTCTTCACGCACGATTTGATAAAATCGGAGGAATTTAAAAGTCACTATGGAGTCGAATAGGCTTGTATCCTATCACTAGGGAAAGAACAAGAACTACTTGACAATGCAAAGTAATAAGCCACTATGAAGGGACTGCGAGTGAATAAAAGCAAAACATTATTTCATCACCCAATTAGCTGAACTATTCATACGGTGATAAACAATTCTGACTTTTCTTGATTTCCTTGATCTTGTTTCAACTCCCTCCGCTTCTCCCATTAATGATGATATATCACTATGGACACTGGAAACTAGTCTACTGATTGATTTTGAATCCGGAAGTGCTACATGAAAATCAGCCTCTGTTGTCGTGCTAACAAATAAGACTATTTCATCCATTCCCTAGATGCTCCTTCGTTCAGTAAACTTGCAGAAATTCCACTTACTGAGCCATCTTTTAGAAACAAAAGTCCATGTCCTTGAATTAACTTTTCAGCAGATTTAGCACTTACGTCGGTAACAACTTGCTCCTTGTGATTAGAAAGCGTAGGTTCAAAACCCACTATTCCTTCCGCACTTATAATCAACTCATATTTGTCGCTTATCTCTAAGATTGAGTATGTATCCAACGGATAATCACCTTTTTGCAAACATTCTTGTGTCTTTATGCGTCGCCATTCAATCTGGGTCTTCTTGTATTGACTTATGTAGATGCTCTTTATTCTTAATTATTTAGGCATGAGAATCAAGCATTGCCAATTCAGTTCAACAAACTATGGACCTGCGGGCTATTTAATATTTTTCTGTTTGGACCTCCACCAGAGTGATCATTAATTACTTAAAATTTTTTGAATTTTGTCTAATCTAAATTACACTTTACTGTCTTAAAAGTACATTCTTTGTTAGTAAAGTCCTTACAATTATTACTGTGTCGCCATTGTCCATTCATAAAATATTCAAGATGCTTAGCATTGTCTCTGTCATTGACTACGCGTTCTTGACCATTCTTGGCAGATGTAGATCTTGCCATCATTTCAACTCTTTTTCTCATGATTGCTGTTTACCAGTAGTATGTCATAAGAACCTTTATCTCAAGTCGCTTGCAGCTAAGAAAATATTTTGAAAGTTTCGATGTGGCAGAAATAGAAATCTAACATACTGACACTGATACTGCAGTAACAAGTAATAAATTTATTATTGCGATGCATGAGACCTTAATTTGGGCACCTTTAAATTTCCTCAACCAACTCGTAGGACTAGACTGTGAAGCTTGGAATAGATAGAAATCATATAACTATTGAACGCGAGTCATCGAAAACGCTAGTAAACAGAGATTCGCCAGCATTGATTATATTCATCTATTACTTATATCTATTAGAAAATAAACTGATTGATCTTGTTTATGGCTGTGGGGTTGTCCATTTTCATCTAAAAGTCTCCATATCTGCGCATAACTGCTTGGCTTAACTTTTTTCCGAGAAATAGTGAATAAAACATGGATAACCGAACATTTAATTTTCAAAATGATAGGTTGTAATAATAATATGGAAAAAAAGTCATTCGCGTCTTTAAAGTGTACCGATATTGGATATTCAGACTGTTCGCATATATCATACGGAGTAATTGAAGAAACTCTTCTTCGGAACCTCAAATATCATGTTATAAAAAGTCACGGTCATACAGACCAATCCTGGGAAGAAGAGTTGTCAAAGAAGATTGAAGATTTTAGAAAACGGATAAAACT
>JAKEIK010000261.1 GCA_022545895.1 Nitrososphaeraceae archaeon
GAAACTAAGCTTTATTCTGGCGAACGAGTTTTCATCATAGTTCATAGAAGTACTAACACGGACATCAAAATAAAATATTGCCATCTACGATATTATTACTAATTGGTTTAATAATTTATGTTTAAAGTACGTCATGAATAAAATCCAACTGTACTCCATACCAGAAGTTCTTAACCACATCTCATCTCATCTTCATCTCATCTCATCCAAAGTCTTTTTAAAGATTAATCCATATTATGTCAAAGGTTTCGAATAAAAGTATCGAACAGTAAAACTTATTTGCCAACATTCAACTGATAAACATTTCCATCTTTCGAAAAGCACCATAGACCTTTTACAATATCAATGTTAAATCATTTTTCTAGGACCGACTTAAAATGGTTATTAATTTTAACCAATATGCTATTTGGGTTTGAATCACTGTGAAGGACTCTTCATATTTAAATTAATGCATATATTAAACGGATTTCACAACTTAAGTGCGTGCTGTAAAATTGGCAGGAAGTCGGAGCTCACATTTATAAGAACTAAATCTCCGGGGGATACAGCCAAAACGAATAAATGAATTAAACGATAATCTTGAAAAGGTAAATTCTGTTTATAATATTAAACGGACAGTTAGATGATTATAAATCTGCCTACAATAATTATGCATCCCAATCATTTTAGGCATCCCAATAATTTTTGCAAGTCAGACAAATGTAGTTCATAAATATGCTAGGATTACAGTCAAGATTTGATTCACATTCACAAATTATACCACATGTCTTGCACTGATGTCGATGTAAGATAGCGATTTTCCCCACAGTTGAATATACACATTATTACTTAAATATCATGTAATGATCATAAGCTGCAAAATCAATCTAGTCAAGATCTGACTCGGCCGCTCCGACCTTCTGTGCTTTTTCTAATTTTTATGAAGAATCGCTCGTCATTATTAGTAGTACATTAAAGAATATCTACCTTACAAGACAAATACAGCGGCTGAATAATTTTGATTATGGTAGACAATCGCAGCAGGAATTTATTACGGTACTTGAAATCAATGCAGATGTGTCACTCACTTTCATGCGGCAGACAAGGCACACATGACCTAATCGGAAGAAAGTAGCTCGTCGTCTACTACCTTTTATCTTCAGGATCATTTTCAATCTATATAATTTTATATATATTGAGGTCTAAAATTCTGAATAATGGTAAAGCCAAAGAGAATCACAATGTCAAATAATCAGATTGTCGTTCGGCCCAGCAGGGGCAGAGTAGATTATAACTTTGTAAATTACTGCTCTACCTGTAATATTAAATATCTAAAGAGTGTTTTGTACTGTGGACAATGTAATAGAAAATTAAGGTTCAAACCGTTTAATCGAACTAAGGAAATTGAATTTAGCAGGATTTGAAGCTAAGGAAGAACCGTGGAGTGCTTGATTAACTAAGTTAAAATATTGATATATTATGCGGGATGGTGGATTTTTCCCTAACGCAATGAACCACAGCAACGGAATGTCTTCGAATGGTAAGGATAAACAGTAATAGTACAATATGGACTTATATAGTCAATTTCGCTAAAATTTAGAATGATCTCTTCTTAAAGTATGCCAAAAGCTATCGGAAAAAGATCCAGTACGTCAATCAAACAATTAGCCAAGTTGGGATAAATACAATTGATATGCCTTATGTTGGTAACGACTCCACTTAATTTGATTTCAAAATTAACAAAAATTGGCAAATAACGATATTATTTTGAATGTTCTCATATGCTTACGTCTCAAAGAAATAGCAGGAAATCTTACTTTAGCAAGAAAATTGCTGTGGTAGATGATGAGGGCGATATAGCTCAGATGTTTACTGATGCTCTAAAATCTAATGGTTATAGAGCTAAGGCTTTTACAGATCCTTTAGTTGCTTTCGACCAAATTTGCTCGGATCATTCAAGTTATGGTTTGGTTTTGAGCGATGTAAGGATGCCTAATTTATCAGGAATCGAATTGGCAACCAAGCTGAGAGAAAAATATAAGAAAATAAAGATAATTTTAATGAGTGCTTATGAAACTGAATATATCAGGATTAGTAATATGAAAAATATTGATTACTTTATTTCAAAACCAGCGCATATCGAAAAAGTTCTTGGAATAATCGAGGATGTTATATTACCCCCGAAAATAAAGATTGAAGAAATTCCAACCATGTAATTATTCCCGTTGCGGCTGGTCAATTAACTAAATTATCACCCTTTACAAAAAAGCCTAGTCCAACTTGTATCTTATTCAAGATTCAAGATTCAAGATTAATTCAATTCCTTCAACCAAATTTTCCATTTCATAAGCGTCAGTTAGTTCCTCAAGTCTATTTGGGGTTATGGCAAGAAAAATCTATTATATCTGTAAAACTGCGATTATGATGAAGGGGCAAAAATGTCTATCCAAGAAGTAGATCAAATATTGATTACAATTCTTATGGACAACTCTACTGATCTGTTGTTAAAAAACTCTGCCCATGCAATAAGAGCTCCATTGACAATGAATGAAAAATTCGTACTACCGCCTCCAATAGCGGAACACGGATTCTCAGCCTTAGTTAATGTTGTTAAATACAAAAAAAATAGCTATACCAAAAATAACAATAATATTTTTCTTTTCGATACAGGCGTAAGTGAAAATGGTGTATTACATAACATAGATGTTTTTGGAATAAATTTTGATCAGATAAAGGGAATTATTTTAAGTCATGGTCATTTTGATCATTTTACAGGTCTTGTTAGTATAATTAAGACAATGTCTTTTAGACAACCGACTGCTATTCTTAATTTGTTTATACATCCTGACGCGTTTCTAAAACGGTGGGTAATATTCCCTGATGGAAGAAGAGCAAAGATGCCGTTCCTAGATGAAAAGAACCTAGAAAAAATGGGAGTACAAATACATAAAAATACCGGTGTAAGGCTGCTCCCCAATGACAAATTTCCTTGGCTATTAATTACAGGAGAGATACCCAGAGCGACAAATTATGAGAGAGGCTTTCCGATTCAATATACAGAAAATCCACATGACAATGAAAAGGATCTCAGACCCGATCCGTTAGTCAAAGATGATCAAGCAATAGTGGCCAATGTCCGAAATAAAGGATTAGTAATTTTAACGGCCTGTGGTCATTCAGGAATCATTAATACGATTAACTATGCAAAGAAAGTAACCAGAATAAATAAGATTTACGCAGTCATTGGAGGCTTTCATCTTCCAGCAGATGGTGGAATCTATGAGCAAGCAATAGAGCCAACTATAAAAGAGCTGGAGAAAGCTGACCCTGATTATATCGTGCCGTGTCATTGCACTGGGTGGAAAGCGACGAATAGGATCATTGAAACTTTCCCTGAAAAATTTATGCAATCAAGTGTTGGTACAACGTTTAAATTTTAGTTCTGACGCAAACTTGAGAGCTACTGTAATTTGATTGAACTAGAGTCAATCTCTCGCAATTGCGTTGACCGGTTTAATTACATTAGAAGGCATAAAAATATTAGTTATAATCAGGGCAGGCAACTGACAACATGAAATTAATCTGGTTGCATCCCTTAGGTACTGATGGAATTATGTGTAAATTGTATGACATAACAGCCGAATCAGAGCAAGATTCATTGATAATAAATGTTGCAAATATGAGGACAACACACTTTCTTTAACGTATTGGGTGGTCAGTAATTGGATGATGATAGCATAAATCAATTACGCGCCTTAAATCCATCAAATTCAAAGCATTTTTTCGATGGAAGAAGCGGATTCAGTCTTGTTGTACCATTGAAAATAGTAAATAAATTAAGAGGGAAATAAGAGCGTCGATTCTTCCAACTCCAGAATTGGTATGTAGATAGAATGAGTATCA
>JAKEIK010000262.1 GCA_022545895.1 Nitrososphaeraceae archaeon
TACTTTACAGAGGCTCAACTAAGCGATGCAGGGAGTCCTACCCCAGATCCTTTAGGTAACCGAGTTTATCGGTACGAATTAGTTGATAATAAATTAGTAAATCCAAAATTACTATTGGACCTACCCGCGTTACCAGGACCAAGACATAATGCTGGGAAGATGGCAATAGGTCCGGACGACAATCTATATGTTTCGATTGGAGATGTTGATGGTTCATTTAGGGGAATAGGGACTGAAACAAAAGCTCAAAATTATGAAGATGGTCCAGCACCTGATGGAAGAGCAGGTATACTCAGGATAACACAAGACGGACTTCCTGTTGGTGAGGGTATTTTGGGGAATACACCAATCCTTAACCTATATTATGCCTATGGAATAAAGAATAGCTTTGGATTTGATTTTGACCCCATTACCGGGAAGATGTGGGATACTGAAAATGGTCCTTTATTTGGCGACGAGATTAATGTAGTTGAGCCAGGATTCAATAGTGGATGGGTGAAGGTTCAAGGAATTTGGAAGTTGGATGTTGATCCCTTAGAGGAACCAGAAAAGGGGGAAATTGCGACAAATGGATCCTTAGATCTTGTAGATTTTGGCGGCAAGGGTAGATATAGTTCTCCAGAATTTACATGGAGCAATACTGTGGGGCCTACAGCCTTAAGATTTTTTAGCTCGGACAAATTAGGAGAGAAATACAAGAATGACATTTTTGTCGGAGATATAAAATATGGTAATATTTACCACTTCAAATTGAATAAAGATAGAACTGGTTTCATTCTCAACGGGGCACTCGCAGATAAAGTTGCAAGTGGCGAAGATGGTACAGAGCAGATTGAATTCGCTGAAGGATTTGGAGGGATCACTGATCTGGAAATAGGACCAGACGGGTATTTGTATGTCCTTATCTATGACAATGAAGATGGAAGAATATATAGAATATCACCAATCACTTCTTCGCAGTAGAATCTATCAACTCACAAATCAAGTGTTTGATTTTAATTCCAAGGAAGTAATATTTTGTGCAATTGAGAAAATGAAGTAGCAACAAGAGTGTAATTTGTTGGGCTGTTTGCTCAGGCAATCAGCTAACGCCATGTTATATCTAATATAGTAAATGACCAATCAAATCAGCGTTAAATACTGTGATAATGTCTTCACACGCAAGAGAAGCAGTGGACTGATTTGGCGTTTATGATAATAGAAGATTACTTAGCCAAAATTAAATTCGGTATTTAAGTCAAGAGTGACTTGCATTGGCTCTAAGTTTTGGAAAATCATTTAGACGGGTGTAGAAGTCAAGGCAGTATTAAACATAGGCGGGCAAATTGACTTCTTTCTGCATATGACTAACTTTTTCGATTGATTTATGATAGATCCTTGATAATCCTTATTCCTTCCTCAGCGGTAAATGCTTTCAAGGTTTGACTTTTCACATTTCCAGATGAGCCTACTTTAAGCATTAGAGACATAACTATTTCATCGGTCGGAGCCTCTATTATTATTACCACATCATATTTTCCGAAAGTATAGTATCCCGCAACTAGTTTGCCACCTGCTTTTTCAACTGATGCTCTAAATGAGTTGTAACGATCCGGTGAATCCTTAATCTTGCTTATTCCTTGTTCCGTCCATTTAATGAGTAAGATGTAGTGTGACATAGATGATAGTTACACAGACTGGTATTTAACTACATAGAATATAGATCTTTGTGATAGAGAGCAAGTTAATTGATTTATTTCCACTCCCACCTCTTTAGCCTGCTCCCTGTTTGGACTACTTACATTAACTTGGGTTATGAATTAAGCCTCCATGTAATTAAGGAAAGCCAGTTTTTGACCAGCGGTAAAGAAAGAGTTAGCTGTGTTAAAAATGTCAATCCCCCTATATCTTATTACGCCATTATCGCTCGACCGTCCAATGTCATTTGCAACCCAAGTTATCATCTCACCATTTTCAATAGTAATAACTCCCTTTCCGACACCATAAATTATTTTGTCAGACTAGAGAGTATTAGTCCATGTTCCAAAGTTCGTAACATTTCCAACACTATTTATAATTCCATATTGGATTGGAGGTGGCTGTACCTGAGGATAACCCTCACTAGTACTAGTATCA
>JAKEIK010000022.1 GCA_022545895.1 Nitrososphaeraceae archaeon
ATACGCTTGCCTTACGTTTGGCCACTACTCCTTCTAAATCAAGTTCTCGGGTATGTTTCCATAAATCCAAACCTTTTTCTTCAATATAGTCTGATATTTTTACTCGATCATTTATTGGTAAAATTTGTGACAGTATCTTTCTCCTTTCGACGTAACTTGACCTTTTCATATCTTTACCATTGTGATTTATTATGTCAAAAACATAATATGTGGCGGGTATCTCCTTTGACAGCAGCTCGATTTCTCTATTATTTTGAATATTCATTCGCCTTTGATGGCCCTGGAAATTCGGAAGTCCATTTTTGTCAAGTACGACGATCTCACCGTCTATGATTATTGAATTAACATCCGCCCAATTGAGTTCTAGCGCCTTCAGGATTTCGGGATATTTGTGAGTGATATCATTTCCGTTTCTGGACTGAAGACTCATCGCATGATTTTCTTTGAACGTTATTGCCCTTACCCCATCCCATTTTATCTCAAAAACCCAGTCTTTATTATTAAAAGCCTTGTCAACAGGTGAGGCCAGCATGGGTTTTATTATTGAGGGTAATTTTTCTGGAATGTGAGTTCTGTTAATATGCTCTTTATCAGGTGAACTTGAGATGTCATTTGTATTTTTGACTTTAGAATAAGATCTATCACTATTATTGGTTCGTTTACCAGTAGTAGACAGCCTCTGTTGGACTTTTCCTAAATTCGAGCCCTGTTCTAGATCTGCGTTCGACTTGCCACTTAGGACCGATGTTGGACGTGAGATAGTCAGATCGTCAGTATTCATAAACTCGTCATTTGCCTTTATCAAAAGCCATTGTTTATCATTTTTTGTTTTCACCAATGAGAACTTTCCACGTAACTTTTGACCGAGCAATTCAACAGAAATCTTACCTATTCTAAATTGGTCGATAAGTTTATCATCAGTCTTGTAGGTGCCATGATCCCATACTATAACCGTACCAGCACCATAGTTCCCCGGGGGTATCGTTCCTTCAAACAGCAAATAGTCATAGGGATGGTCTTCCGTCAAGACAGCTAATCTTTTGATTCGTGAATCCATTGAGGGACCCTTAGGTACTGCCCAAGATTTGAGAACTCCATTTTCATCTTCTAATCTAAAGTCATAGTGGAGATGAGAAGCCTTATGCTTTTGGACAACGAACGATTTCAGATTAGATCCAACCATGCTTTTATTGTTCGCTATCCCCCTAGGTTCCGGAGTATCGGTAAACTTTCTCTTCTCATTGTATTCATTGAGTACTCTGGTTGAACTCGCCAATCTACGACACACCTCCCTTGAACAAGCATGATTGGCTAACTAAGAGTTGCATGTCCATTTATACACAACATGATAGATAACACCAATTTGAAAATTTTCGCAATTTAATTTTCCGAAATTTTTTATATAACAACAGGGTCTATGCATTTTTTTTCAGAAAATATGGCAGAAGAACCCATCTGGCCAAATTCAACCTTCTGTCTCACCTTAACCAATTTGAGCTAAAACAATTGATTAGAGCAAAGATGACTCCCACCCCCTCCATGGGATTCTACCCATTATATGTCTAAAATTGGAATACTTCCAATGAATTGGAGAATTTTTTCCATAGATTAAGGACCTGGTGTGTTTAATAAAGAATCTTGTCGAGTGTGTGGTACTAAATTGATACCTACTAAGAACTGCGATATGTGTGGTGAGGAAATCTCATGGAGATGTAAAACGTGCTTCAATCTAGAAGACGTTACGCATTCACACAACTATTTACAACGCATTCCAAGCAGTAAGAAAACATTATACTATAGTTCGAGTACTAGTTTACTTTGACTACAACGCAAAATAGATTGCAAAGTGCTGAAGGCGGCATTGCTGGAATTTGCGATCGCTAACATACGCGACGTAGACACTATTTTTGCACATGGCATCTCGCATCCTGCTAATATTTTGAACGTAGTCTTTATTAGACCTGAAATCGATGATATAGCAACTAATGGTTAGTAATAAGACTAACATGGGAGTTTGTGTATCCTGCCTAATGATTGGTACTATTTTCATCCTATCATCATTATTTTCAGCAAGATCATTGACTTTCAATATATTTCTAAACTTTGAGCCAAGTGAATTACAACAGGTTTATGCGTTCATCTCAGAAGAAGGTCAATTTCGTTGCACAAATGGTTCTCAGGTCAGCCGTTCTTCTGAATGCCCTTCTTCGGATTCCTGCCCATCTTCATCAGAAGGAAACAGTCTGACTCAATGTATTACTAGTGAGCGCACATCCCAAAGAGAGGATGAACGAAATAGTGATGAAACATCGGAAAATAATCATAAATCTAGAAGTCACGATTCAGATATTCAGACTTCTGAAAAACATTCAATTTCCATTTTTACTGATAAACATACTTACAATAAAGGGGAAGACGTTACCATTATTGTTAAGAATAACGGAGCACAATCAGTAACTTTTTCTGATTCATCAGACATTTCGATTACCAACTTGGAAACAGATCATAGTGTTCCAATCTCATCGATACCAGACAAATTTACACTAGATTCAGGTGCCTCGAAAAGGTTCAGCTGGAATCAGGAAGATGAAAGGGGAGATCAAGTGAATTCAGGAAAATATCGTGTTACAGTATCAACAAGGTCAACGGACGATAGAGTCACCTTCACTATCAAAAAATAGGAATTATTTTTTTTTTTGAATTTGTCTTCCGTATCAGTACCTTTGTAGATATACATTCGTCATTTGGATCCTCAAATGCTTAGTTTACTGATTTAATTAACTCATTTTTATATTGCAAAACTTCCAAAATTGGCTGAATTTAGCATTCTATTTTCGAA
>JAKEIK010000263.1 GCA_022545895.1 Nitrososphaeraceae archaeon
AGGAGAAAGGAAATGTAAAGAATCACAGATAACGAAGCGACAATTAGACAATTAAAATTTCCAGAGAATACACTTGAAAAGCTTCACAAATTAGCATCTTCAAATGTCGCAGAAGTCAAGAAACTAGGTATTTAGAAACTAACTGGTGGTATTAGTCCTTGCAGTGTATGTGGGTGATGTTCCTTCATACACGTAAGGAAACATATTATTACTTAACTGAACCCCTCTAGTAGCAAGGTTCAAATCCCGCCCAGTCCATTAAATATTGTCCAATATTAGATTTTTTCACGGGGTATGTTTAATCTTCTATATTGGAGATATGCATCAACTAGCTGCCAGATCCAATACGCGAATATTATTGGCGCGGCGACATAAAACGGTAGCAGTAGACTTGCGCCGAGACTAATGGCTACACCCACAATTAATACAATTACCCCACGATTGATTACGCCTAAATATATTTCACCTAGTCCGTAGATTATGACAGATAACAAGATTGTCAGTGCTAAACTCTTACTCAATGTTAGAACAAACATCTGGGATTACACTATTAAACATTCAGTGAGATTCCTAAATTAAAAATTACAGTTAATGGCTTGCTTTAATTCAAACTGATCTGTAAGTTTCGGAAATTTTCCGATCAATTGTCACTTAGCAAAAACAAATGCAAGGGGTTGATGCATATTTATGGCAACCTCAGTAACTGCCAATATCGTTGCCAGGACTATAGCCAAAATTTGGGTACGTAATTTCGTATCTAAACAACAGAAAAATAGTTAATAGGTTTTCGAACAAGGAGTATTTCTGTGAAGAATGTGAATCATTTATCTTTGCCTGCTACCATACATCAACAATGTTAATTCAAATTCTTGCAATATGGGGATGTATGCCTGAACTAAACCAGGATTGTGTCGATATGACAAATGCATCGAGCACATATCTCAGTATTGTAATCGGAGTAATCGTCGGTCTAGCAATAAGTTGGTGGATCTACCATGCTCAAAAGAAGACTTCGGAGAAACAAGATGAGGTTCAAAGACGGCTCCAAGTTTTAGCGGAGAGTCATGAGAAAATGTTAGAGTCAATCGAAGTGTTTCAAAAACACCACGAAAAAATTCTGAAGGAGATACTCAGTTTAGATGAAAAGATTGACTCTATAATTGAGAAAAGGGCCAAGAACGACTAGGGACTCCCTGTCCTCACGGTAGCCTATTCATTATATCTTGCAAATAGAATTTCTTAAAATATGCAGAAAGTTACCTGGGATCATACATTTGAAAATGTACGAAAAGGGCTATTAGATGAGATTAAAGCTACACAGAAAAGAATTCACTCCGTGCATTCTACGACGTTTAACAGTTCAATGCAAAATAAGATAGATCTAGCGAAACAAATTCTTCGCCTTATGGAGAGATATCCAAAGATGACAGTAAAAGATCTGTTGTATCTGATAGAGTGCAGAATTGAAGGTGAAAAAATCGTTCTTTCCTCCTATCGCTGGTCAGTAGAAATGGATCAGATACATTATGATAATAGAGATAATTTGGAGCGAATCCAATTTATCATCTGGGATGCCGGTAAAGTAGAATGAGAGGATTAACACCGTCATTTAAAATAACATATTCAGAAGCCTTACAGCATACAGAAGAAGCAATTAATACCGAAATAAAAGAAAGAGACAAAAAGATACAATCACTGGTGGAGATGATTGATGACCTGGAAGCAAGGATAAAAGATAAGAATGTTGTTTTTAGATACAAATAAGAACTAACGGCTAGAGCGTTACTGCGGGTCTTATATAGACACAAAGCAAAACTTGGAAACCTGCGAAGTAATGACAAACTTTGATATTCTGTTTATCTATGCCGAGGCAGAATGGTAACAATCCATTCTGTCATTAACCTTACTGGATAAAAAACTCTGATGAGTCCTCTAGAAGCAACGGGTTGGATTAGAAAGGCAAACCAGGAGAGCATGATAAACTAATTCTATCATTGGGCTTATGGCTTCTATAATATCTATTGTCATGTATTTACAGAAACCTCAAATCAAAAACAACTCTTTAACCCGCTCCTTTCACTTTCTTGCTTAGGAATTCTTTAATTGTTGTCCGAATTCGACGGCATAACTAGAAGTAATCCAACTTTTGATATCCTCATTAAGAAACGATATTACGAACATTTCAGAGATTCCCTTGATTTTGTATAATTTGTCTAGATACTCCTTTTGTGGATGGAGCGCCAACATTCGTTTACCGTTGGCCTGAAAAGGGATTTGTGAAGGTAGAACTAGTTCAAAATGTATTCCGCCTACGGTAGCTCTGTGCGGTGCTTTGTCTAACAATGAAAGTAATGACAACCCTTCTTCTCTTCCATAATCCTGTAAATTTCCTCGTTCTTGAACTGCGATAAGGCCTCCACGTGGCTTGGCAGTTTCGAGAATCCATTTTACTCCCCTGCGGACAGTTTCAGTTCCGGACTTATTATCGTAAAGATAATAGCAAATCATTCGGTTCATTACTATTTCTTCCTGGGTGTATCCCAGTAAGGACTTTTACATTTAGGACATGTTTTCGGTAATAACCACAATGTCGGACGCCAAACA
>JAKEIK010000023.1 GCA_022545895.1 Nitrososphaeraceae archaeon
AGGTACAGACTTCTTGCTCTTGACACATCCTGAATAACTTTAATAAGATTTCCACTAGTGGCTTTTTTTTCCATCCCATTATCTCCCCCTTTCAAAATCATTTTCCTTTAGAGTGTTACATTGAAATTGAGTTGAGTCATGGATGTAATTACTCAAAATAGTAACACAGAGGAATATAGGAGGCTCCCCAGTTGGAGCAGTTCGAGAGTGGAATTGAATTCCAGAATAAAAAGGAGCATCCTCTAAAACCAAGATGTATCTATATGAACACAAGCGGACTAGATTAATTTTTGGATCAGTTTAATTTGCATCATTCGCGGTGGATGAGACGCATTACACCGCCAAATTCTGGACATGATCAACTTCTTGAAGCTGATCAATGCCGCAAATTGATCCAGCCCTAACAGAGGGGTATTTAACCACCTAGCGCTGTCAAAGATTTTCCATTGGATAGATAAAAGCACCCCTCAAACCAGAAATCATTAATATTCGACAAAAATCAAAACGGCAATCTGCCTTTTTGCCCACATGATTTAATCTTTACTATCGGTTGGTGTTGGCCGGATCGCGCCTGTCATATTATTGTTAGTGTCAACAATGTTCTAGCTTTATGAAACTTCCATTAAATTGGCTTCTCCTACCTGACAAGATAAATGTCAGACATGTTCTACACAAGAATTATATCAATCAAATTTCAAACTTGAATTATGACAACATCAGATCAAACAGAGATAATTATCAGAAGAACTGTTAGTGAAGATATTCCAAAAATAGTAAATTTGCAAAAAGAATCATTTCCTTACTTGGCTCGATACGGTAACATATGGCATCCTGACGAACTTGAGAGTCATCTTCGCATCTTTCCTGAAGGACAGTCTGTCGCCGACCTACATGGTGAAATAGTGGGTTCAGCAAGCAGCCTTATTGTTCATTTAGACCCAGAGTATGCGGACCACACATGGAAAGAAATCACTGCAGATGGTATGATGACAAATCATAACCCTCAAGGAGATAGCCTGTATGGTGCAGACATATCCACGGCCCCGAAATATAGACATGAACATATTGGCAAGCGATTGTATGATTTTAGAAAAGAGACAGTAATAAAATTCAATTTACGAAGGATGATAGGCGGCGGTAGACTTTTCAACTACTGTGATTATGCTGACAAGACGTCAGCGGTAGAGTATGCACAAAGGGTAATCAATGGAGAATTTAAAGATCCTGTTCTTTCTTTCGAATTGGAAAACGGATTCAAATTCATAAAAATATTGCCCAACTACTTAGATGATGTGCGTTCATTGAACTATGCTAGCTTCATCGAATGGCTAAATCCAAGTTACGGCAAGTAATGTCTATGAGGGCCATAGATTGTCATGTGCATCTAAATTCATATAATGATTCGAAGGGATCAATAGACGAGATTCTAGTTGAACTGCTTCAAAGTATGGGTGTGTGCGACATAGATGCCTCAATTGTCATATCGTCATATAAGGTAAACAAAGATCGCCCCTCCACCGATAAAATAATTCGAATAACAGAAAAGCATGATAATCTCGCAGTAGTGGGCGGCTATTCTATTGAAAACCACACTATTGAGGATTTTAGAAATTATAGAAAGTGGCTATTAGAGAATAAGTTGAAAGGAATCAAAATTTACTGCGGATATGAACATTACTTCCCGACAGACAAAAAATATCAAAAGATCTATGACCTATGTACAGAGTTTGAGGTACCACTTATGGTACATTGTGGAGATACATTTGCTAGCGATGCAAAGCTTAAGTATGCTCATCCTCTGAACGTTGATGAAGTTGCAACTGATAATCCAGAACTAAAAATCGTAATTTGTCATTTGGGAAATCCTTGGATTCTCGACTGCCAGGAAGTATTATACAAGAACAGAAATGTGTACGCAGACATTTCTGGGCTTTTCTTTGGTCCTGTAAGTGACTATTATGAACAATGCTTGATAACAAAAATAAAAGAGCTGCTTAGTTATACTTCAAGTCCACACCATTTACTTTTTGGAAGTGACTGGCCCATATCGGATGTAAGACTTTGCATTAAGCTTGTAAATAAACTGGGTCTTTCCAGAAAAGATTGTGATTTACTTATGTTTGGTAACACCCAGAAGATATTCGGAGTGTAATAAAAGACACACTGGCAGATAATGCAGCTAGCCAGAATAAATTAATCTTAAGCATTAGAAATTTATCAATATTTTACTAAAAATATTATG
>JAKEIK010000264.1 GCA_022545895.1 Nitrososphaeraceae archaeon
GAACCAATCAAGGTCAGAATTTTATAAGCTTTCACTATATTTTTGGTATGGTAATAGTAGATATGCTTTCATTAGCCGACCATAGTATGAATAGCTACGACTGAGACTCGATATGTATTTAGATTTTCGGCCCTTTGGAATAATTTTACACCTAGGTAATGTGAATCAAAATGTTCAACTAAACGACCTTTAGATCTTTTGTAATCTTAAAAGTATTACCTGAGAATTGATCTGTTACACTGTAATTGACTGTATAATCGCCTTTAGGAAGCGGTTTATCATGGGTTAAGAATAGATGCAAGAACACTTCAGTATTTCGATAGTGTGATGCTATTTGACCTGCAGGAAGATTTGTTCCTCCACCTACAAGAGTCCCATCTTGTCTTGTTAATATAATGTCGGCTGTAAAGTTCATCAAGAATAGTTTTTCTCCATTTTGTCCGGTAATCTCTTTGTGACCATAACCTACAGGTTGTGCATACAAAGTTATCGTTTCATCAGGATTAAACACGTTAGAGTGCTCCTGATACACCCCGTTCCCAAGCTCCGCAGATTCATTAACGAATAAGGCAACAATAGGATGAAATGTTAGTGTGTCCCAGACTTTTAAGAACTGATCTCTAGCAGCTTCATATTTAGGATCAGTAGTACTCGTTGTTACATTTGGGCCTTGACTGTAGGAGACTTGAAGAAAGACAGAGCCCAAAAGGACTAGAGAGAGTATAACGACTGCTGGCTTGATGCTACCACATGACATAAGCTCTCGTTTGTGGCCGACTATTTTTACTTTACTGAGTACATCATTTAGATTTTTGCCTCGGCATCTACTTTTTTAAAGAATGACAAGAGACACGTTTACCAAGGAGTGCTAGAGTACTCGATATGCTTATTCTCAACTCTATTTTTAGTTAGCCAAGAATGAACAAAGAGTGACTGGGGCATCAGGGTCGCACCGCTTGTCCCTACGGCCTAAAAGTATGGAATTATTATTGGCCAACTAACTTACTTATTTCTAGCCGTTCTGAATAATAGGAAAAGTAGAGTTAATGTTAAGTTCAATAATATAGTGATTTAATGAAGTTTTATTAACGTGGGACACAAATATTCTAAAAGGTATCTTATCATGGGGATTAATCGGTGCTGAACTTGATATATTTTCCAATGCAATAAGTCTCCCTCCGTCATCAAATAATTGGGCAGATATGCTAACACTATCATAAACTGTATTCCCTGTGTTTCTAATAATTCCTAGCATGTCAAACCCTATCCTAAATGGACGACAATAATCACAATATACTGCTGACATATTGCTTACTTGAAGTTTTGAGTCAGTTTCGTAGGTTCCTTTTGGTATTGATTGCGCCTTAACAAGAGAAGACGTTAAAATTAATGTTCCGGTTATTGCGCCCATAACTACTATCCCGAAAATTATCCACTCATATTTCATTTCTGTTTTCTTCTCCTTGGCGTATCCCAAAATGCACTACGACATTTAGGACAGGTTAATGGTTTTACTTCGCTGTTCTGGGGACACCAGACATACTCGCAGCGATCGCATTTGAAAGCCTTGAGAGTAGAAGTTCCCATGCTTTACACAATAAATTTACACTTTATAAGTATAGCACTAATTCAATATCTCCATATGTATAACATTAACTGTATTACAGTATGGGTAGCACTCGGAGCCTGTACCCAACACTACTCGACGATTTAGGAATGATTAAAACTAAATGGTGGCAATGGTGACAATGAATTGACAGTTGTACATGCTCCTGATACTTTCGTGTGCGGGCATTGATAAGATAACGGACTTCAAGTCTTATGATGGTGATAAGAAATCAAACGATTCTGAACAATTCTAGAATCATGTGAATGAAACTTTATAATAGTGAAAAATATTCTAAAAATGGAAATTTTATAAATTAAGACGTCGTATTATTATCATGTGCCAGAGTTTCTTACAAAGATAAAGGAATTTGTGGCTGACCTAATTTTGGAATATAGAATCTATTGCATGAGCAAGCCAAGGTATTCGTTTGATTGTTGTGGAGGTTATTAGATTGAATCTTGAAATCCGAAAACCTTTGTAAGTACGTAGAGGAAGGAGTGAGGGCCATGGTAGAAATACCGTGAACTAAGATTGGGAAGGATATTTCTGATGGTTTGTTGCGGTAATCTTGGTAGCCTGAATCTGGTGCTAGTTGACTACCAGTATATTCCCACGCATACGACAGATTACTATTATCGGTCTTATCAGACACTCTCGCACCTTGCCAATAGGCAAAGCTGACAAGTTATCATGATCATCTTAATATCATCATAATGTCATTTCTTTTTGCTATCGAGGATGATGATGATCCTCGTTGCTATCAATGACAGGTAAACTGAAGTAAAATGTAGCACCGCCACTTCTGTCACTTTTATTCTCAGCCCACATGCTACCGCCATGAGCCTCAACTATACTTTTGGAAATATACAATCCCAATCCTGTACCTTGGATAGAACTTGTAGCGAACTTTGAAAAGAGTCTTGGTTGTATTTTTGGATCAATACCTTCACCGGTATCCCTTACAGTAACCATTACTTCCCGACCTGTTACTCTGGTCGAAACGGTTATCGTCCCATCTTTAGTAAACTTCATAGCATTTGTTAATAAGTTCCAAATGACTTGTGTTATCCTTTCTCTATCTGCTTCTACAAAAATCTGTTTGCCTTCTTTACCTTTTGCATCTGTCTCATATTGTAACTTCACTTTACCATCGGATTGATGAATAATATTTTGATCTTGTATTATATTCAGAATTAGATCATTTAGGTCAATTGCGTGCTTATTTAGTTTCAACGAATGACTTTCAATCATTGTAACATCGAGTATAACTTGCGAAAGTCTCTGTAACCGTTTTACATTTCTAAGTATCACGTCTAATAGTTCAACTTGTTCGTTATCCTTTATTTTGGATCTGAGGATGTCAGATAGTGCTAGTACTGGTTGTATCGGAGTTCGTAGTTCATGAGCTGCCACATTGATAAATTCTCTCTGCATTTGATCTTGGTTTTTCAACTGTTCATTAGCTCTCCTTAACTCTGCAGTTCTCGCATTCACAGTGGCCTCTAATTTTTTATTCCAATTTAGAACCAAGAATGCAGCCACAAGAGCAACTATGCCTATTGTTATTATTATAATCGTGCTAAGATTCTTTTGTTGAGCTATTGCCATAGCTACCTTGCTTGCCAGGTTATGGGGAGCGCTGATGTATAGCGTTAAAAAATGATTTCCCTGAAGAGTTACGGGTTCAAAAGCCAAGGTATTGAGTTTCCCTTGTGCGTAGATATCACTTGCACCGCCGATATCGGATTCTTTCAATGAGGTGTTCACAAGTTTATTTAACGAGACTCTCGAGGAGACAGGAAGCATTGATGAAATTGTGGACTGAAATTCTTTTTCGAAAATATATGTCCCGACAAACGCTGGATTGTCGGCGTAGAGTATAATGCCCTTATTATCCACCAAACTTACGGTGCCGTTAAATTCTGGTAGTAACTGACTTTTAAGAATGCTACCCAGGGTCATAGCATCTACTGCTGCAACAATCGTACCTTGAAAAGCATTTGTTTTTGATCCAATAGTAGTATTCTTATATTCTTGACCCTGTTTAGTTAGTATAGGATATGATATATAAAGCCTCGGAATCTTGTCGTTTGATTCTATTAGGCTGCTATAATATGGTGTGAGTGTATCTCTTGGTACAGTAAAGTAGGGCCGATAACTTAGATCAAATCCTTTATACTTTTGGTAAGTTGTAGAATTCATGTTACTAATCCATACTATTTTGCCACTCTTATCCAGCCACATATAGAAATCGGTTAAACCGTCTGTATGATTTTGTCTGTTATTTATTATCACTTGGGACCTTTGAAACTCGTTATTCTGTATAGCTGGAGCATCAGTCAATGTCTGTATGATGACATTTATAGTTTCCAAGCGGTTTGCAAGCAACTTAGAAAGGTCATGTACCTCAATTCGGGCGTTCGATCTTATCTCCTGAGTTGCAATATCCACAATATCGTTAGAGGTAGAACTGGAATATTGATATGAGATGATTGACAATATGACTGCCAGCCCTGCGATGGCAGTCAATATAATAAGACTATTCCAGGATTCTGCAGACTTGTTCATTTAATGCCAACCAGAAGTTCCGATATGGAACCTCCTTTGATATAATTGTTGAAGATAATTTCAATTCAATCCATTATGAACGATTTTCCAAGTAACTGGTAGATTCGTCAATCTTCAATATCGTGCTTGGAATGGGTCAATCTCTATGAATCCCACTAGTGCCATCTTGATCTTTGTCTTTAGATGTCTCTTCATTTCTTTTCTCTCCTAATTCACCGCAAGTCCTGCCTCTGCACCACCATGTACTGCTAGTCCCAACGCCGACATTGATACCGCTACCGTCAATAAGGTCATTAACATGGTAAGGATCTTTTTCATACATGTATTTGGAATGGGTGGGTATATACCTCCCACTGGACAACGTTTCTTAGAACTAAGCAGCAAATATTTTTCTTATCCTCCCTCCGTCTCACTAGGACGAGCTGAATACCATAAGACGCAGTATCCCCGATTGAGAAATGAAAGAAGAGCATTGCAGATTGTGTCTTATTGGATATTTTCGACCTGCACTAATTCCTAATGAATTGAAATGTAATTACTCTGGTTGGATAGAGTTAAAAATCGGCTCTTTACGGATGACAGAGATCAAAAGATTGTAATTATTCGAAATTATATTTTGTCTCTAATAGTGCTGAAAGTTCCTTTTCATTTTTTATCAATGAACCCAACTTGTGCTGAGATATAGAACAACAATTACAATATGCAGACTCACATTCTGTTACATATTCGTGAGGACAATACGGACAAGAACATCCCATAATATACTGAGACCAACATGCCATATAGCAGTTGTTCGCATGTAACCACATTTTTATCAAATATTGTGAAGTCATGATTCGGTATTGTCTATCACCTAGAATACCACTCTGACGGGTCGAGTGTCTACGGCCCATTAGAGTTTTTTTAAAAGAAGAAATGGGAGAACTTTATATGATCTATCGATATCGATATGGATTTTCGCGTATCAAATGTTGAAACGGATGACGAGTTGAAGCAACGTGCCAGAGAATACATTCTACGGCGAGTTTGTGAAAAGTATAGACTGAAAGGGGATTCTGAATTTGACCCAGAAGAAATGGAAAAAGCGTTACGTGCGTTTGATAAGAAGTTCTTGAGATCCAATATTCGCGATGTACTAAACGGCTGGGGCTTGATAGAGTTCACCGAAGAAGGTTTTACGTTGAGGCTTAATGGAAGTGGAATAAAACACTGCCAAGAACATGACAAGGGGACCTAACTATTTTTTATTAGACTTGTACTGGTAGTCTAATTTTTACTTGGTCAGGAATAAAAGAGCCTCTAAGATACCTTATCCTAATGTAACTCTAATAGCACATTGGCATTTTAGGTTGGTTACTCATTTCGCTTTCAGATATATTATTTTCTTCAGAATGTGTCTGTGACAATGAGGGTCGTTTTCCCTTTCCTTACATAGTAACGTAACGGTCTTATCAATTGACTGTACTGCTAGAAACTCAGTTTCCTTCTTGGCTGCTGCACTGCTCTTCTGTTCTGCACGGTATTGCTTAACATATTGGGACCAGGTAATCTTTTTTCCATTCCAATTGTCAAGTAAATCAATGGACGGGCCTAGTTCCTTACACCAGAAATCAATCATGCCGCGTTTGTTGTTTTTCCTGTAGCCTATTCCTCTAGGCCATTTCCTCATAATCAAAATGCGGAGTCCGTCCGATTCCTCCGCAGGGTCGTAAACAGATTTTGTCTTAATCATTTCTCTTTTTCCTTCGGGGAAATGCAAATCCAAGTGTTGGTAATTATACTATTCACCTTTCCAAGATGGTTGATTGTCATTACCATGTACTAAATTATGCAAATATGGCGCAGAGTATTAATTTAGTGATAGTCACCTAGATATCTTAAAACCAAAATGCCTATTACAAAAGATTATGAATTTACATGTCAAACTTGCCGCGAGGCCTTTCAAATCTTCCTTCCCGAGCAAACCACATTGGCTTCATTCGATAAATGTCTAGAGGATGATGTGAAGCATCATAGTTTGCCTCTTACGTCACGCTGTCAGAATTGCGAGAATTTGAATACAGTGTATTATTGCATTTCGGGACATACTAAGCTTTAGGGCTCGAGGACGATGTGTAGCATGGATATTTAAGACATATATCTACAGACAAAGTTGTAGCAATGTGGTCGGAATACGAGTATTGCTAAGGTGCAAGCGATGTGATTCTGACTTTTACGCGGGTCGCATTGTGTCCAGCGAGTCGTTGTTCCTAGGTTCGGATTATGGCAAGCGTATAAAAGAATGTCCATTTTGTATGTCATCAGAAACATATTTTCAAAAAGATTACTTTCTCGATCCGGATAGTAAGCTAGCGGTGTCCACCTCTTGAGTTTTCTTGTTCCAGATAGAGACATTAACTTTTAGTTAATTTCATGTCCCTCCCTCTCACTTTGCACGAGCTGAATGCTATAAGTTGGAAAAGGGTCGATTAGTTATGAAAGAATAAGAGCATTGCAGAAAGTGTCATGGCGGACACTTATATCCTATACTTAACCCGAACGAATTGAAATGTGATTATTGCAGTTGGACAAGGATCGACATGAACTTACATGATTATATCGCAACCTAAACCACATTTTTTATGTTTATCTAATTGTCATCGTAATTTGGTACAGTCTTTTGCTATAATGTGGTAGTTCTCGAGAGAGACGGCAGTCTACGGCCGTATTTTCCAACCAGATCGTTTAGAATTTGTTAGTCTAAGCAGTCAGGCAGAATGTAAATTATTAATTGTTATTACTTATTTAGAATATTGTACAAGATGGCCTTTGATCTTAATTCCATGATTTCGCTGTCTATATCTGGAGTTGTAGGCATTGTGGGTCTTATAATTATCATAAATATTTTGATCAGAAGATCGGCTCGTAAGAATGGAGAACACAATGATTGGGTAATGTGGTGAAACTATGAAACCTTTTGAGATAAGTCCTAGTACTCAGGGCTCGGTACGAATGTGTAGACCTGGAATGGTATTATTTCATAAGGTATATTTGATATTCATTGCAAGACCACGAGATTATAGAAGCGAAGATAAGAGAATATGAAAACGCTCTAGATAGGGCCGCAGGAATTTATCGTGACATACAAGAATCATTGAGGACCCAAAGTAACGATTACAACCTAGATGTTACGACAAGACTTACGACTGCTACTATTAATTTTAAAAATACAATA
>JAKEIK010000265.1 GCA_022545895.1 Nitrososphaeraceae archaeon
CAGGTACGCGGTAGTCATCCCTGCAATACCGCCACCTATTACAACAACCTCTGTCGATAGATTCTCAGTTATTTTATGGAACCTTAATGGAATTTTTAACGCGCTAAACCATGATGAATTAGTGAAACCCGAGGTCCTTGTTTCCCAATCATTGTCAGCAGCGGTTGAATATAATTTATTATTCAACTCTTTTCTCCATGATTCATAAATAATTAGTCGTACATAACTTATAACAACTTACTTGTTGTTCGGTAAAACTCACATAAATTTAATGTAAACGTATAGAGACTTTTCAAGTTAGAAGAGTGGAAACTGTTGGAGGTTGCTAACTTGAATAGACCTCCACCAGTTGTATGGCTTTGTTCTGGGAAGAACAAGATAGTATACGCAACATAGAATTTAACTGTACTATACTGGAGGGCTCAAACTAGTATCATAGTTTTTTTAGGAAATAAAAACTCCGTAGCCAGAGGTCATACTTCCTGTCGTCACTGTGTTCATTCCTCAATTCATTAGTATAACTTTATCTTTATGGTATTCCATCAGTGAGTTTGATTCTTCTTTAGTAAACATAGTTTCGAAGTCACGTTTATTATACAAACAGAGTTCTTTCCATCTTTCTACTTTGAGGTCTTTGTGTAGAGTTTTTTCATATTCTAATAGCTCTGCAGCGTGCTTTGTATGATGGAACACTGACATGTCTGCAATTATGAAAATGGTTTTATCGCCAAATTGTTTTTCCGTTTTCCTTGCAAGCTCCCTTAACTTTTCAATATCTGGAACTTGAAAATATGGGTTATGAAGTACCTTCATAATGTCTAAAATAATCATAGAACCATCCTTCTCGCGCTCTTTCACTTTTATACCCTTTGAGCGAAGAACGTGTCTTACACTGTCCGTAGTATCATAATATGAAAGAAACAGGATAACAGATTCCGGTTGCTCTTCCAATTGCCTCTTTATATAACTAGCATACACCTTTCGCATCGTTTCTATATCAGGATATAATATCAGATAGTGATGACCTGTTGGAACATGCAACAACTGGTCTGAAATTTCATCCTCATTTGGTAGCTTGCTATGATCAGATGAATTACCACTATCGCCATCTGCCAACGCATTCATAGGAGAATAATATTCAACATATCTTATTAAGACTCACTATGAGGTTTCCTGCTAACTGGTGGTTTTTCTAGGGACTCGCATTGCATTGACAAGCATTTCAACTTCATCGATCAGCTTTACCATTGATATTGGCTTTTGTAAAAATTTATCCACGCACTTGCATTCTTGAAATAGCTCATCATTAACTTCAAATGCGCTGATCAACAATCTTGTAACCGCTGGGTTGATTGCTTTCATTTTTTCTAACAGTTCTATTCCAGTCATTCCAGGCATTCTATAATCCGTAAGCTGATTCAGTTACTACTCCTGGCCCTAATGACTTTAGGATGGTCTTTAAAGAGACGTAAGGAGATGACTTGGCGGTGGCAGATTCGTCCTGCTTATTTCTCATTTTACCGTCTTGGATCCCATCCTCTTTGTCTTTGGCCTCATCCATACCTTATTGGTAACAATAATGCATGTTTATAAGGAGCTATTTGATGGTGAGTTAACCATTTTGCATCCGCTTTCTAGGTTCTGATAGTTCAATAAACTCCAGCTTTGAGATATCAATCCGATATTTTGCAAAGGGGTTTATAG
>JAKEIK010000024.1 GCA_022545895.1 Nitrososphaeraceae archaeon
AGAATGACGGTGAAGATGAACGCTTACTTCCTTGAACCCAAATTAATTCAATTATTTTGTTTTTCTGTAATCACTGTTTATTTGGAAATTAGTAATTTGTGTGAGCTAGTGACTAGGGGCTAATGCCAATGTCAGAATTTAATGTTGCCTTGCTTATGCTAGATAAGAAAATCGGCCATAACTCTGATTGATAACAAATTATAAAATTTCCGCTGAGGATGATATTTATGATTGAAATTGAACAAATACTCTCGTTGTTAAGTGAATAGTAGTATTATTGTAAAACTTAATAGAGTGAAGTTAAAGGACGGAGTGCGGGAAAAAGCTACTAGAAAATTTAAAGAATTTTTTGCAACTATTCAGGGAAAAGAGAAAGGATTCAAGGGTTTTATCATTCTTGAGAACGAAGAAGATAGTCATGAGACGCTTGTTTTGACACTATGGGAATCTAAGGGAGATATGGATAATTATTATTCTAATACTAATAAGAGACTTTCAAGTCTTGTGGACGAAGTTAAACCAATGTTCGAAAAAATGCCTGAAAGAATAACTTACAATGTAGCGTCACTTGAACTGTCTAACTAAGACCATAAGTTGCAAAGTCAATACCACTTCATAGATTGGAGTTGCTTTCTAGCCACTTCTTGGCAGCTACTATGTCTTCTTGAGTAAGATTATGTCCGGAATTTTGCCACTTCAATGTTACACTTGATTGAGTTTTGGTGAATAATTCCAACAAACTTTCTGCCTCTGCTTTAGTAACGATTGGATCATACAGACCTTCCAGTAATATTATAGACTTCTTTGAGAGATCTGGCATAACAGTTGGAACAAACGGCACCATAGCTCGAAACAAGATTGCACCAGCAAGAACTTCAGGACGCCTTAATAAAAGACTCGCGGCTATATTTGCACCATTAGAATAGCCTACTGCAATGACTCTTTCAGGATCAAGCATATAAGCTGAAGAAGATTTAACTATGAATTCTGCCAACTCATCAGTCCTTATTTTAAGATCCTCCATGTCGAAGACACCCTCTTCTAGTCTTCTAAAAAATCTTGGCATTCCATTTTCCAGAACCTTACCTCTTACACTTAAGATTGAAGCATTAGGTGCCAATTCTTTTCCCAAAGGTATAAGATCATCTTCATTACCACCTGTCCCGTGCAGAAGCAGTAAGGTTAGCTTGGCTTCTTTTACATTACTATTAGTAGGGACGAATCTGTGAATAAAATCAAGATCAGTATCTTTCATTATTTTTCGAGCTCTGATACGTTACTTGGGGGTGATAACTTTAGTCTTGGTAAAATCTTTTCAAGACTCTTCCTCTCGGATTCAAGCCACTCAGGTAACATTAGGCGAGTGCCGAGCTCGGACAATTTTTGGTCGACAGTAAAGCCCGGTGGATCCGTTGCGATTTCAAAGAGAACACCTCCAGGTTCTCTAAAATATACTGAATGAAAATAAGTTCGGTCAATTATTGGTGTGGCATTGAGACCGGCTTTAATGATACTCAGCCTAAGGTCTTTTTGATTTTCATCTGTTGATGTTCTAAAGGCTACATGATGAACAGTTCCTACTCCTATATAGCCCGATGGGGTATAAGGCAGACATAATACGTCGACAGTGCTAGCACCATGTTCAGAATTTTGGATCTCGTATCGGAAACGACTTTTTTCCTGGCCTAAAAATGAAAAACCTAGTTCTTCCGTTAGAATGTTTGCAGTGCGTTCAAAACCTTCCTCTGAAATTGTCACTGAATAGAAACCTCTAATTGCAAGCTTAGTAGGTATTCCACCTCCATTCCAGACATTTTCTTCTCTCTTCTTTGCCGACGAGTGAGCCACAAGCTCCAGTTCTAGCCCATCTGGGTCGTATAGCGTCAAGACTTGCTCGTTAAAGCGTTTGAACGGTCCCCTAACCATTATGTGATTATTTTTCAACCTTGTTTTCCAATAATCTATCGACTCTTCTGGAATTAGAAACGACGTTGAGATAACCTGTCCTGTTCCTCTATGACCCTTTGGTGCGTCGGACCAAGGAAAGAATGTCAAAATAGTTCCAGGGCGCCCTAATTCATCTCCAAAATAGAGATGGTAGGTAGACGGATCATCAAAATTTACAGTCAACTTTACCAATCGAAGTCCTAACACAGAAGTATAGAAGTCAACAGTCCTTTGCGGATTACTCGCTATAGCTGTCACATGATGAATGCCATAAATATTGCCCATTATCTTCATTTGTCGTTCCTAATATTTTTCCTTACTCTTTTCTGCAAGAGACTTAGAGTGAGACGGTGGTTAACTCGGTCTTGGAGTGTAATTATGTAATACAGTAATATAGGGAGAAACCCTAAAGTACGTTTTTCGACCGGATCTTCTTTTATCAGGTTAATTTAAAATAGATTTTGTTAATTTGATTTAGTACATGGGAAACGAAAGATTCAGTCATGAAATTCATTTGAGGGAACGTCCAGTCGGAATTCCTAGTGAAAACAACTTTGAGCTTGTCAAGGTGAGTGTTCCGAATCCCAAGGAAGATCAATTCCTGGTGCGAAACATATGGATGTCTGTAGATCCCTACATGCGTGGACGAATGAGGGAGGCTAAAAGTTACCTACCATCGTTTCAGTTGAACAAACCTCTTGAAGGTGACTGTGTGGGTCAAATTATAGAATCAAAAAATAATCAATTTAAAGTTGGGGAATACGTGCTAAGCAATTTTGGTTGGAGAGAATATTGGGTCTCTACTGATGGTAACGGTATTACAAAAATTGATGCAAAGATGGCACCAGTCCAACGGTATTTGGGAGTTTTGGGCAGGACAGGTCTTACCGCTTACGTTGGGCTTTTAAAAATTGGTGAACTAAGAGACGGAGGTGGAAATAACACCGTATTTGTCTCTGCAGCATCGGGAGCAGTAGGTTCTGTAGCATGTCAGATAGCAAAAATAAAGGCTTGCCATGTTGTAGGAAGTACTAGTTCTCCTGAAAAGGTAAAGTGGCTGCTTGATCAAGCTAGAATAGATTATGCTTTTAATTACAAAGAAGTAGGAGAGGACAACATTTCATCCGAACTGAGAAGAGTTTGTCCTAACGGGATTGATATCTATTTCGATAATGTTGGTGGCGGACACCTGGAGGCAGCCCTTGATAATATGAAAGTATTTGGTAGAGTTGTGCTCTGCGGTATGATATCACAGTATAATGTTGATACGTTCTTGCCAACAGGAACATACAACCTCTTTTTAGCTATAAGAAATCGACTCAAGATTCAGGGATTCATTGTAAGGGACCATTATGATATCCTAACTGAGTTCTGCACGAATATGTCCAAATGGATTTGTGAGGAGAAAATAAAATGGGAGGAGTCTGTATTTGAGGGCCTTGAAAATGCACCCAAAGCCTTCCTAGCTTTATTCAAAGGAGAAAAATTGGGTAAGACACTAGTTAAGATCTGAATTGATTCAGGTGTCTAAGATGGTACTATCTTTTGTTACTTTAATCGGAGCGCAAATTAGTGTATGCAGGAGAAGTTATGATAGCTCCTAGTTTCAAATTTACAAATATTCGATTGCCGTAGGGAGAAAATTTCTAAGGCATGTTTAAACTTACTAACATCTGTATTTTGTTAGGTGAGCAGAATGAGGAAAGCTAAATAGAATTCTTGAAAAGATTTTAATTCAAGATTTTACCTGTTTGTCAGTAATGACTGGATTACCTTTTCTGCTATGACAGTCGAAGCAAGCTCCTGCGCTTCTTTTGTTTGAGCAGCAATATGAGGACTGCAAATGATATTGGGAAGTTGTAATAACTTGGTATTGGTAGGAGGTTCCACTTCGAAAACATCAAGTGCTGCTCCAGCAATTCTTTTCTCATTTAGCGCACTAAATAATGACTCTTCATCTATTATTTCTCCCCTAGATGTATTAATCAGAAAAGCAGTTGGTTTCATGTAGGATAAGGTCTCAGAATTAATGAGATGTCTCGTTTTATCGGTTAGTGGTACGTGACATGTTACAAAATCTGAATTCTCCAATAGTGTCTTTAAATCTGTCTTTATCATTCCTACCTCTCTAACATAATCTTGATTTATTGGAATGATATCGTATCCTATCAAGTTCATACGAAAGCATCTTGCCAATCTACCCAAGTTTCTACCTATATTTCCTACTCCAACTATTCCTAAATATTTTCCTCGAAGTTCGACACCGACAAGTTCTTTTTTAAGCCATCTTCCAGACTTGATGCCATCATTGGCTTTAGGAATATTTCTAGATAATGCTATCATATGACCTATCACAAGCTCTGATACTGCATTCATTGCCGCCTCAGCAGCATTCAATACCTTGATTCCTTTAGATTCAGCATAGCTCGTATCTATATTATCCAATCCAACTCCTACTCTAGCAATAATTTTAACATTAGGAGCAGCATCAATTACCGTTTTTGTTATTTTTGTTCTGCTTCTTACTACAATCACATCACAGTCATTGACAGAGGTTAGTAATTTATCAGATTCAATATCAGGTTTGTAAACGACAACTAATCCTGCTTTTTCTAATATGGATATCCCGACATCATCTATACTATCACAGATAATTACTTTGCCCTCCGTCTGCATGAGATATGCAAATTACAGGTCTTATAATTTGGTTGCTAAAGGAATTTACATCTAACTAGAATTAGAAATTATTTCCGCCATTACTGCATCAACATAGTATTTTTTCTTGGTATGAAAATCTTTAATTTCCCATGCAAAATGACTTCCACCGGTATTGGTAGGTTCGGCATTGCCGATAATTTTTCCTACGTTATTTAATTCTGGATTTGATTCATATACAGTCCCATCAGACTTTACGTAAACATATTGAGGAGAGCTGTCTAACTGGTTTTTTGAGATATTAAAGGTACTTACGAGTCTTGAGATCGCTACATCTGGAGATATTGGCAACCTGGAAAGTGAAGGACGATTTAGGGAATCCACGATGCCTAAATAAACGACAATGGTAACCAATATTCCAAAAGAAACGGTGACAATAATTTTTTTATCTATCAATTTGGTTTCTGGTATTTCTCTATAATGTTGTTAATGGACTGACTGATGTTAACAATTCAATATCAATATGATTCATTTATCTTAAATTATTTTGAACCAAGAATATTTTTCTTTGATAGGGCATTGTCTAGCTCTTCTCTTGTCATTAGTCCCTTTTCAAGAATCAATTCTCTGATACTTTTATTAGTTGTCATAGAT
>JAKEIK010000266.1 GCA_022545895.1 Nitrososphaeraceae archaeon
AAATAATAATTGTCTGGCAAGATAATAGTACTGGAAATAACGAGATATATTTAAGAAAGAGCAAAAATGCGGGAGCCACGTTTAGCAGCAAGAAAATTCTCAGTAACAACACCGGGAACTCAGAATTCCCTCAAATAGATACAATCGGTAACAAGACGCTAGTTGTCTGGCAAGATAATAGTAACGGAAACAATGAGATATATCTGAGAGTGAGCACAGATGGTGGAAACACTTTCGGAAACACAACAAATCTCAGTAACAACACCGGGAACTCAGAATTCCCAAAGATTGACTCAGTCGGTAAGAAAATAATAATTGTCTGGCAAGATAATAGTACTGGAAATAACGAGATATATTTAAGAGAGAGTGCAGACGGTGGCAATACATTCATTGACCTTAAAAATAGGACCCTGTCAAACATCCAATACAGTTATCCTAAAGTTCTTGATGCAGATCTTAAAGTAGAGCGTGTAACATCAGGGATTAAGTTTCCGACTCACATGGCTTTCCTTGGGCAAAATGATATTTTAGTATTACAAAAAAATGATGGGGCGGTGAAGCAAGTGATCAATGGATCAATACTAAATGATCCACTACTTGATGTGCCTGTTGCGAACGCCGTGGAGAGAGGAATGTTGGGAATAGCAATCCAGAAGATACACGATGGACCAACTTTTGTATATTTGTATTTTACCGAGTCAGTCAAAGACGGTGATGATGGATCGGAGAGAAAACTACCTCTTGGAAATCGATTATATAGGTATGAGCTCATCCAGGACAAGTTAGCAAATCCCAAGTTACTCTTGGATCTTCCTACAGCTCCGGGCCCGGCGCACAATGGAGGTAAAATACTAGTGGGACCAGACGGAAATGTATATCTCACTATTGGTGACTTGAATCCTACTAATAGCAAGAAGTTCAATGGCACTGTAACACAATCAACAAACCAGGAAAAAGGAATAATCGCTGACGGAAGAGCAGGCATCCTAAGAGTGACGAATGATGGAAAACCGGTAAATGGCGGGATATTTGGGAGTCAAAACCAGACAAACAAATATTTTGCATATGGAATTAGAAACAGCTTTGGTATGGACTTCGATCCAGTAACAGGAAATCTATGGGACACTGAGAATGGTCCTCAGTACGGTGACGAGATAAATCTTGTAGTACCAGGCTTCAATAGTGGATGGAACAAAGTTCAGGGCTTTTGGGAACCAAAGGGACAAGCCCCAGATAAGATCACATATTTACCTAAGGGACTTTTCAGTTATAACGGTACATCAACGTACAGAGCTCCTGAGTTAGCTTGGTATCAGCCACCGCCTGGCTTAACAGGTATAAAATTTTTGAATTCCGATAAACTCGGAAAAAATTATGAAAACGACATGTTTGTCGGCGATTTTCATAATGGGAATATTTATCATTTCAAGTTAAGTCATGACAGAACGAGGTTGCAATTGGATCCTCCCTTACTAGATAAAATAGCAAATAATCTGGAAGAAACACGAAACGTAATATTTGGAGAGGGCTTTGGAGGGATAACCGATCTTGAAGTTGGTCCAGACGGGTACCTATATGTACTGTCACTATATCAAGGGGGTAATGACTGTGATACTGCAAAATATTGGACGCCATCATGCATTTCCTATACAACGCGTTTGGAAGGAACAATATTTCGGATAGTTCCAAATTCGAATAATTGATCTCTTTTTGCAATCTTCAGCAAACAAGTAATTGAACAAATAGTTCCAGCAAATATAATCTCAATCTCGCTAATCGTGTCTGCCTTCTAATGAAGATTTGATGGGTTCTAGCTGTTGTGGCAGGTAGGTGACAAATTATCAATGTTGAGAAACGTACTATTTCGAGATACAATTTTATACGCGTCCAAATATGGGCCAGTGCGATTAGGATAATGGATAATTGCTTGACATAATAAGTCGGTTGCCAAGTATCTATTGATTTGTGTAACCTGGGAATAGGGCCAAGAATGTTTCTTTATGATATAAGGAAGCAAGAAGTCTAATGCCTTCTGTAACAACGGTACACGATCAGTTTTATAATTCCAAATGTCTATACCTGCATTTTGGCCGATATTGGCCAATTTAAAGAGGCCTAGTAAATTAAACATGCTGTAGTCCAACGACCTTGTCCTTTGTAGTTCGAACGGCTGTAGACCATTAGGTAGAATCTTGGCTGCAATCGATTTCTCAGGGGCTACAAAGGTAGATGATGATGGAGGCTCTATAGAGGCCTTAATTATATTCCTAGTGATGTTAGTTTTATTCAAGAATAAAGCGATTGCTGAAACTTGGACGTAATAGTAGGTACCGTGATTATTTATTTTTAGTGCCTCTTCCTTACCTGAATTTGATTTCAAAAGCCAGTCCAGATATTGACTAAACCAAGAAACTATTCCTACTTGATCTTCGTTGCTCCAAGCAGACGAACGCTGTATCAATCCGATTGCATCAACAACATCAGTCAAATTTCTTCCAGCCATAATGCCTGCCGAATATATCTTACTCTTGCCGCGAACTGTTTCAGCATATGTTAGATTAGGATTCATTTTAGTACTATTATTTAGAAACCAATATCGTAGCAGTTCTTCAGCTTTGGATGCGTATTGCGAATTCCCTGTAAGGTAATAAGCTGCTGCAAGTACAGTCACGCTATGAATCATGTCATCCATGTTTCTTTTGTCAGGAATTGAATATATCTCAGGATTAGTCTTCCCGTCACGACCAATATACGGTAAACCGTCCTTCTTTGTTGGATCTGGCCAACGATATGGCGCCAAAGAAAGAAAGTCGTGAATGTCACCACTTGGTGGTAATTCGCTTTTGTTCACCACTGAGGTTGCCTTCTTGTTGAGAAGGGAACTTGCCTGGAGAACCAATGCATGTAAGCCAAGGCCCGACATGGTGTTATTGCCTTCATTGAAATCTTGTTTTAGATTAAGAAGTGTTGAAGGATCAAGTATTACTGTTCGAGGCAATACTTGAGTTTTTTCAGGACTTGTAGAGTTGAGGCCAATATTGCTCCCGGCAAATACTCGGTTTACACTGGTGGCAGTAAAATTAGAAGCAGTGAGCAGCATAATCGCCAATATCAATGCTGCAATCGGGATTAAACTTCTATCGGAAGCCGTCTTTCTAATTACCAATCACTCAGTGGTCATACACCAAACGGGGCTTATTGAAATGGAAATTAATTTAAATCTCTTAGATAACATGAATACTTCAAAGTCACAAATGTTCAAATTTCAAAGGGGGTACTACAATAACTCTAATAAATTTATCGATAAATGCTTAGAAGCGAATCCAATTCAGCTACGGCAGGTTCGACAAATTTCAAAATCCTTAAAGCAGATATTTTTTACACAAAGTTATCCAATTCAACACATGCTCAGAAGGGGAGAATGCATTATCGTTTTGCAATATTCATTTGCATGAAATAACGGGGGAATATACTGTATGTTGAAAATTATAATGATGTACAGAAAGGTAATTAAATTAAGATTTGATCTCCTGATTTAGACATGCTATTTGTAACATCACTTACGTTGCTCACACTGTTTATTCTTAGTGAATTCACTCTAGCCGGAGCAAGTGATGTTGAATCTTCTTCGAGCCTTGACGGTAATGGTGCCCTTTTTTCTACCTCGTTTGCTAATGTTTCTGGATCCTACAGTATTCCAGAACTAGGTTTCAACATTAGTTTACCGGCAGGGTGGAGTGGACTCGATCTAAAGAGCATCGTAATGGTTTCTCCTACTGGAATAAATCCTAAAACTGGAGTACTTAACCCAAGTGGTGATCAAGATGAGGTGTACCTTATTATAGCTAGATCTAAAGTGCCTGAAATCATGGGAATGGCAGATCATAATGTCTCAAATTACCAACTGTATGTGAGGAAGACGGCTGAAAGCATCGGCTGTAAAGTTCTTTCAGACAAATTTGTGAAGTTAAATGGAATGAATGTCGAAAAGCTGTTGCAGAGATGTGGACCGCCAGTTGAAGGAAAGAGTATGACCTATACCTTTTCGTCTGGAAAATACATTATATTTGTAGGGCTAAAGGGTCCTACTCTGTCATTTGATCAAAACTTAGAAAAGTTCAATGAAGCCGTGCTTACAATAAAAATTGAAAATCAGACCAATATTAAGTCGACAGTAAAATTAAAATGATTAGGTCTGTCTATTAGTAAATTTGATGGCTGATATTTTATCTCCGACTTGATGGTTTCTTGAAGTTAGTTATAACATGGGCCTACAGATCCACATGCCCGGCCATTTCGAAAAGATGGCAACACTATGTGTCCAGAATAAGTAACTCCCATCAAGATTTATCGAGGTTTCGACGGGATTATGCATTTGCAATCTCCTCATGGTTTTGGTTCCAATAGATCTGATCTATTTCTGATTTATTGCTAGTTGGAGGACCACTATGAATGATTTGATTCAATCCTATCTTCTTACCTGAGACAATCATATTGAATTTATTCTAATACGGTAGTTGTGGATACAGATACATCATTTTATCTGACAGCATAAATTCAAGCAAGCAAGGTGCAAAAGATTTTTTGTTTAGTCATTTTTAATGCTATGGTTCACGTCTAGTCATATGGAATACTTTGGTTTGATTTGGACTACTCAAACTCATTAAAGTCGAGACGTAGGGAATTGACCTAGTATTTCTAGAGCGATCTGTCATAACCATTTCATAAGGAATTGACATTTTTCGCTATCTGTCCGTGCTAGTTCAACCGCTTGACATCGTAGAAAACGAACTATGACTGCAAGGTCATATCTTTAATATTGCTGTGCCTCAATCTAATAATCTCAATAAACTAAGCCTCAGTTCAATCCGAAGCAAAGTACAATCATGCAGAACAAGTCATCCGTCAGTGCAGCTCGAGGAGTTACCTTTCTACGCCATAAATCGGCGTTTCACCGAGATAACTTTTGGTCTTAGAGATGTCGAGACTTATAATAAGGATCTTTCTGTTGATGAATTTAAGAGAAGTATCTACATTATCAATTGATTTGCCTTCTAGGGCCAATTTTAACGTCCCGTTTAGATTTGATGTGTTAGTTACATTGTCATATGAGAGACTATTTTGTTTCAGTTCCGACAATTTGTATCTGTGGGTGGTTGACCCGTCTGCGGAAACTATAACAAGTGACACGTTGAGATTTCTTATTGATAGTGGGATTACTCCTGTGGTATCATAATTTACATCAATTCTCCACCTTCCAGAAACTATCCACAATGGACTTCCGTCACTTGAAAATTGGAGACTTACTATCGGTCCACTTTCTCTTACTTGAGGTGTTACCGTTTTGACTGTAGAGTTCGTAACAGAATAAGCATATTCAGTAAAGAGTTGATCCGATGTAAAAACAAGTAAAATGGCAAAGGTAAATACTCCGTACAACATAAGATGAAGAGACGAAGAATATTTAATATCATATTGCACGGAGATGACGTAATATTAAAAGTATAAAAACTCATCTCGGCTAGTCTGTTCACTGGATTTCTGGTCTCGCTCTGATTCCTTCACAAGGCCCTATTGGGTTCGATATAGGAACAGTGCATTAGAGTGGCTGAATCCGCACTTGTCCCTTGGCTTCCAATCCTCGAGCGTTTTGCAGAAAACCTTTCTTACTTTTAGCATTATTTGATAAATAAATACACGACTTTAAATTGTCTCGATAGTGACGCACCTCTTATTTCTACATTGTATCGATTCTCGCTTATTGGGGATGGGGTACAAGGAAAGTTTCGAATAGCTAGATTTATTCAATTGGACATAAAATATAAAAAATTTATTAAATTAAATGGTTGACACCTTGAAGCCTGGATAAGCTAAATATATTGTTAGATTATACTTTAATAATTTCTTCTGAGTTGCACCACGCCTACAGGATGATTTTCATTTAGAATCATAATTGACATTATGTTGTATGGATATTGACCATTATCATATTTTGTAACATTATCCAGATAAGTTCCAACAATGGTCGAGTCGTTATGCATTGATTTAATTTGCATTAT
Source organism: Nitrososphaeraceae archaeon (assembly GCA_022545895.1). GTDB lineage: Archaea > Thermoproteota > Nitrososphaeria > Nitrososphaerales > Nitrososphaeraceae > TA-21. Next base: position 6,060 of record JAKEIK010000266.1, read on the forward strand.
ATTTTGTCCTCTTAGATCGCGTGCGATTCGACTAAGGAATTTTTCATCATCTATAAACAATACTTTCTTAGTTTTTATCTCCTGCCTGAATTGAGGGTCAAAGTGTGGATCGATAACATCGTGTTTCTCATTGAGCACGTATTGAGTGATCCAGTAGGAATTCCAATCCCACCAGTGGCTGCCTATTATGGTAATTCCTGTATTGTTGGCGTTTGTCGGACTGGCCAAATTCTTTGCTATACTCGAGTATATGGCAAATTGACCGGAATTGACGTCTTTAGTAATAAGTAATGAGGTTGCAGTAAAGCCAAAAATAGCTATTCCACAAGCTAGTATAACGGGCACCAAGAGACTGACTTTTTTATTTTTTATTTTTGTAGAAAATAACTCAATAAGTAAAGCGCCACCGATACAAAATGCCGGGAATATTGGTATCAAATGGAAGTACTGAACCCATCCAATGAAGTAAGAAAAAATTAGGAAAGGTATAATCCAGAGAAATATGAATAGGTCCTTCCTAAATACGGAATATAATAGACCTATGATTCCAATTATCATGATCACGGGATCCATTTCAAAAAAGTTTGTTAATGATATCACAAGAGGCTTATGTCTTCCAGTTTGCCACAGTACCCAGTCTAACCAGAGATCTCCATGACCGATTGAAAACGCATACGCTGGCCATAGCATCGGTATAAGAATGACTGGAATAAGCCATAAGGCAAGGGTTTTTTTTCTATTAGAGTTTGAGTTTGATACCACAAGATATCCTACAACGGGTATCA
>JAKEIK010000267.1 GCA_022545895.1 Nitrososphaeraceae archaeon
ATGATGAAATCTATCTTAGGAAGAGCAGCACCTCAAGCACCAATTTCTATGACCCGAAATATCCGCCGGGCCTAAATACTCAATATGTTGGTGGACCGGTGACTACAGAAACAAGCTTGAAGGTAGAATTAGTTGCAACAGGAATCAATTTCCCAACTCACATGGCTTTCCTTGGGCAAAATGATATTTTGGTATTAGAAAAAAATGACGGTACAGTCAAGCGTGTCACAAATGGAATCATTCAGAATACGTCCTTACTTGACGTCTCCGTCGCTAATGGTGTCGAGCGGGGGATGTTAGGAATAGCAACAAAGGAAACAAAAAGTGGTCCTCCCCATGTATTTTTGTACTATACAGAGTCTGTCAAAGATGGCGATGACGTTACTGATGGTAAAACACCATTGGGCAATAGACTTTATCGATACGACCTTACTAATGACAAATTAGTGAACCCCAAGCTACTTTTAGAATTGCCTTCTACACCGGACTCTGCGCACAATGGTGGTAAAATACTTGTTAGTCCGGAAGGTTATGTGTATCTGACAATTGGGGAGCTTAATCGCAGCAATGCCAAGAACTCTAATTCAACAATAACGAAAGCACAAAATCATGCCGATGGTATGGAAGCTGACGGAAGGGCTGGAATATTAAGAATTACAGAAGATGGAAAATCAGTGGGTGAAGGAATCATTGGAAATTATCATCCATTAGATAAATACTTTGCATATGGTATTCGAAACAGTTTTGGTATGGCGTTCGATCCTTTATCGGGCAACTTATGGGATGTTGAAAATGGGCCAGAGTTTGGCGACGAGATAAATCTTGTATTGCCAGGCTTCAATAGTGGATGGAACAAAGTACAAGGCATTTGGACACCAAATGAGAATTCTCCGGGCAATATTACGACTGATTTTGGGGGCTTGTATAAATTCAATAATACTGGTAAGTATATCTCACCTGCGCTATCTTGGTTCCAACCATCTCCTGGGCTTACTTCGATAATTTTCTTAAATTCAAGCAAATTAGGCGCACAATACATGAACAACTTGTTCGTATCTGATTTTCATAATGGCAATATTTACAATTTCGGACTGAATTCTAGTAGAACTGGCCTGACGCTGCCATCCGTCCTCGCAGATAAAGTAGTAAATACGACTAATGAAACTCAGAGTGTCATATTTGCTCGTGGCTTTGGAGGTATTACTGATATCGAACTCGGGCCCGATGGTTACATATACGTTCTTTCCATATATCAAAGTGGTGATAACTGTGATCCCGTTCGTCATCCTCGTGATCTGTGCATATCGTATGACAAATCAATAGGGGGTACGATATTTAGGATCATGCCTAGATCTGAGATTGGTTAGTTTACTATCCCTTAGCAACATCACAAATCTCCCCCCCCAATTTTCTCAACAGGCGACATGAGAGTGTATAGTCAAACCCCTGATGCCGGTAATAGGTGCTAAAGTACGTCTAGTATACCGTATAGACAGATCATGTTCCTCAGGTCTAAAATATAAAAACGCTATTAGGAGGGCGTTATATTGTTGAAATACAAGCTTGGATAGAGAAGCGACAGTCATGGATTATACTGAATATGTGATTTGCTGTTGTATAATAGCATCCATCACAGTTTTTGCTCTTATCATTTTACTCTCACCTCAAGTAGGCATTTCAGGCACGATTGTAGAAGAAGAACAAGTCCCCTTCGTAAAGGATGATGAGCTCAAGCTAGAATTGGTGGCTGAAGGTCTTCACCATCCCACGAGCATGGTATTTTTGGGCCAAGATGACTTTTTAGTTTTAGAAAAAGACAAAGGAACAGTACAAAGAGTTACCAATGGGACTATCCATGATCAACCATTACTCGACTTGAATGTGGACAATGAGGGTGAAAGGGGTATGCTAGGCATCAGTACTATGAAGTCCTCAGATGGACGAACATTCGTATTTATTTATTATACTGAATCATCAAAAGATGGTGGCGATACTAGATACACCGGAAGACCTGTGGGAAATGTACTTTATAAATATGAATTCGTAGGCGGCAGACTGATAAACCCAAAACTTCTATTTGATTTTCCAGAAAGCAGACATTCTGCACATAACGGTGGGAAGATCCTAACGGGCCCAGACAATAACTTATATCTCGTAGTTGGTGACGGTGATAGCTGCGTAGACAGGTCACAAAAAATCAATGGAAAATATGTATGTTCTGATGCCAATTTAGATTACATTCTGAATTCTCAAAGCTCAAATGTAATTAATGGAGTCCGTCCTTTTGGAAAGGGTGGTATACTTAGAATGACTGCAGATGGTAAGGCAGTAGAAGAAGGATTACTTGGTCAGGACACTCCGCTTAACATGTATTACGCATACGGAATTCGAAACAGTTTTGGGATAGCCTTTGATCCTCTCACTGGTAATCTCTGGGACACTGAAAACGGACCAGGATTTGGTGACGAGATAAATCTTGTAGTACCAGGCTTTAATAGTGGATGGCTCAAGGTCCAGGGATTCTGGCCAGTTTTTACTTATAACCCAGTACCCATTAAAAAAGGATATTTCAATAACACGTCAATCAACATTACTCGTGAGCTAGTGGACTTTGACGGAAGGGGAACTTACAGAGATCCAAAATTTGCATGGAATATTACTGTTGGACCAACCGCTTTGTCATTTTTTAACTCTGCCAAATGGGGAGGTCATTATGAAAACGATCTTTTTGTAGGGGACATAAATAAGGGACGAATATACCATTTCGACCTTAACGAAAACAGAACAGAGTTGGTTCTGGAAGGCAACTTAAAGGATAAAGTAGCTAATACCAATAAGGAATCACGAGATGCGATTTTTGCAGGAGGATTTGGAGGAATAACCGATATCCAAGTGGGTCCTGATGGAAACTTATATGTATTGTCTTATCCATATGGTAAGATCTTCAGAATAGTATCAGCTGAATAATGATCTACAAAAATACCATATATCAAAACTTCACAGATGGAACTCTATTTTGTTCTAACTTCTACTTTTTTGCCCAAATTAGTATCCAGTTGCAAACTGCTGAATGGATACTGTGATTCATTGTTATATTTAACGTCATTTGCAAATTTATACTTTGGAGTAGTGGCAACGTATAATTCTTTAAAGTAATCGCATTGACAACAGCACATGCCATCGTTTGATACTAAAACCATCTTCTCTGGTACATAATTTAAGGGCACTCTATTTGGTAACACAAAAAATTCAAGATCAAAAATGTATCGTGGTATCCAGTAGTACATCCTATGGCCCACAAGTGTTACTCCATTAGTTTCATTATTTTCAGAATTATTCCTCTGGGAGATTTCTTTAATCACAGAAGCTTGTGCATAATAATGAATCGAGTTAGTGTTCAGTGTCATCAAAGTTACTGTACTGAAAAATCCAAAAAGCACTAATGCAGAAGCTGCTATAATGGCAGTTTTTTTTGTCATGTTTTTCATTTTGTTCAGCATGTAATCAATTGTTACTCCAATGGATATACAAAAAGCAGGAAATATTGCTATAAGATGAAAATAATGAACCCACCCTAGGTAAAATGAAAACAATAGCAAAGGAATTATCCATAGCAGAAGCCAGATGTCTCTTCTTAATCCGATGAATCCCAAACTGGCACACCCCAATATAATAGTGGCAGGATCGATTTTGAAGAGATCCTTGAAAGCAGTGCTCAAGTTTGTTCCGGTTCCTGCTGATGCGCGGCCCTGCTGGAACATAACACTCTTGAGCCATAAATCAATTTCCCCGATTGAAAACGCATACGCTGGCCATAGCATCGGTATAAGAATGACTGGAATAAGCCATAAGGCAAGGGTTTTTTTTCTATTAGAGTTTGAGTTTGATACCACAAGATATCCTACAACGGGTATCA
>JAKEIK010000268.1 GCA_022545895.1 Nitrososphaeraceae archaeon
AATTTTATTTGGCTAACTGGTTTACCATTAGCATACGTGACGATCATACTTCCATTGAAAGTTCCCACTATGTTTATGAAATCATCTTTAGGAACAAGTATGTCTGAAGAGCTGAATATTTTTTTCGCCGTGTTGGCAACATTGAATCGAATGAAGCTCTTAGTTCCGTTATCCGTTGTAAACATGTCAAAATACCATCCCGAGTTAGGGGGATTATTTGTGAAGGAAACGACGTGGCTGTAAGATTCCACAACTGAGGTTGGTTTCACCCAAAATGACACAGAGAACTTTGTTGTATTATATTCCACCAGATGAGGGATATCGACAGATTCAATATAAGCAGCATCCATCTTTAACGCGCCAGAAATCTTTCCCGTTACTATCTTTGGTGTGTCCTGAGAAGTAAAGATTTTTGAGCTATTGGCGCTCATGCTATGGCTGGTGATTTCATTCGGGATCCGATCACAGTGTGTTAATCCTCCGTATTTCTCGCAACCATAAATGAGCTGTTTTGTACCTTTGTTTGAACTAGCGAAGCCTACATCCACATGAAATGCAATTGCTCCGCAAAATATTATTAAAGAGATTATGCCAAAATGAAACAAAAATTTATGTGTTCTCATACCATTAGGTAACAAGTTAAGACGCACAACTACGATGATGATTTTAAGGCATTGACGATATAAAGTCTTGTATCGCGTTGTATGAAGTCATTGCAACGTTCTCTCCATAAGGATTAACTGTTATAGTGGCCTTTGACATTTCTCTTATGGTTTCGTTCAACGAGTCCTTTCTGTCCAAGGGAAACAAACGGTTAGCATTCAAAAGTATCGTCTCCCATCGAGCTGATGTATGTCTTAAAGTGATGCATGGTTTTTTTAGAACAACTGATTCTTCTTGCACTCCACCTGAATCAGTGAGAACTACCTTGCAGTTATTTAATAAGTAAAGGAAGTCTAAGTAGCCAACCGGATCAATCGGTATTACGTTTGGTGTAAAAGATATTCCATATTTTTTCATACTAGCTTGGGTTCTTGGATGTATAGGGAACACAACATCCGAATCTACCTGGGAAAGATGGTTTTTAAGTAAGTTCAATTTGATTGGGTCATCTACATTCTCTGGCCTATGCATTGTCAATAGTATAAAGTGATTTGGAAGTGACAATCCAACAGGCTTGGTCGCAACTTTTGAAAGCTTTTTACAAACGTCAACTATCAAGTTCCCAGTGACATCTACTTGTCCACGTACCTGTTCATACTGCAGACACATTTTGCAAAAATCTGATGGTGCTAGCAAGTAATCAGACATAGAATCAATCTTAATCCGTGTTCCTTCTTCGGGTACAGCCAAATCAAAATCTCTGACTCCTGCTTCAATATGTATCAATTTGCATCCAAGTTCCTCGGCTGCCAGTGAAGCCGCCAAGCTAGAGTTCGTATCCCCATAAACAATTATGTGCGATGGTATAGCCTTGTTTAAAGTTTTAATAATATTTTCCTTAAGTACTAAGACATCGGATGTTCCACATTGAAGGTCGAAGTCAGGAAAAATTCCCAATTGTTCCAAGAAAACATCCTTCATCTTGGGCGAGAAGTGCTGGCCCGTATACAATAAACCATGTTCCTTGCCGTCAAATAGACGAATGAATTCTGATAGTTTGATCAACTCCGGCCTAGTACCGGCAACGGTTACTATATTAGAAACTGAAGATTTATTATCTCGCCGTTTCGATTCGAGAACGACTTGAACTTGATCCTTCGAATGCTCATTACTGATTTTTATCATTTACTCATATGCTAATAAAGAGCTACAAATATTCGTTTAGGGACAAAAGATGTTTTTATCCAACATTTGGAAAATTGCATAGAACTTCCCTATCGCTAATTGACAGATACTTCCAGCTCAAATTGGATACAATTTTGGTAAATCTATCTGGTTAGTCGATATGAGGGTGTCCTGATCAATATCTGTATCTCATGTCCAGCGGAACTAGAATTCAGGATCATTTTTATGGTAGAAGAAGACTGTAGTCAAAATATTATGCGGTTTACTACTATGGCAAATCAAAACCCTTGATATTTTAGCGATATTGATTGGCATAATTAATAAAAGGATTCAGCACGACGGGTTGTATCATTTCTGTATAACAACCATCGACTAGAAATTCGTTACTACCGTTAATTCAAATTATACTCACGCAATTATTGACACATTACTTAACAATAGCCAAAAATATGACCCATATTATCCTCGTCGTCGTGAAATCAGTCTCAGCAAAAGTACGTTCCACAGGTCGGAATATGTATTAAAGCCGGGTATTATATGCGAACCATCAAGCACTTAGTGCGGGTCCATAGTTCATAAAAATATTTCAACAAATCAATTTTTGGTTCTCAGACATCATTATGAGGACATCGTCCCTACCATATCTGATGTTGACGCAAAGGCATATCCATTGGTGTAACTAACGCTTCGTGTATTAGTTCCATCGAATTTCTCCGTATTCCAGGTCTCAATGTCGATACCATTCTGTCCGCTGTACTCTATTAGAATCCTATCTCCACTAGTTATTGTGTAAGCATTAGACAGAGTAAATGTATAATCCCCAAATGATGCTCCTAGGTTGGCGGCTTGAATTGTTTGTGTGAAGTTCACTATAATTGCATCATCTGTTTTTCGTCTTATTCTCGCTACGACAGCTCCTGATGGATTTCCTTTTTTCCTCATCCTGACCTTCAGAGTCCTAATAGATTTTCCGACTAACACTGAAGCCGAGGTGGCAGGTTCCTCTCCGTATCTTGTTGCGCCACCTGATCTAAGGTTTTGTGATGAATTTCCTGGAGGTGTCACATTATAGAATATTGGATTTGTGGGTGTGGTGCCAGACACCTCTGTTGATAGAGGACCTATATTTCCAGATGTATCGACTGCAGCCACCTTATAGTAATACGTGGTAGAAGAAGCCAGGGCCGTGTCTGGAAAAGAGTTGGTTGTTGGTTGCCCAA
>JAKEIK010000269.1 GCA_022545895.1 Nitrososphaeraceae archaeon
AATACGATTAGTGGTTAAGTGTGGGAGAAGAAGAATTCATTCACGTATTAATTTCACTTGCGATTCTTCTTTTTGCTGCCAAAATATTTGCTGAAATTTTTCATAAATTCAAACTCCCTGTAGTCTTAGGTGAATTATTGGCTGGAATAATTGTAAGTCCCTTTGCCTTTGGTGCAATACCGTTGTTTGATGGGAAACCACTTGTAATATTAAATGAAACTGTTCTCCAGATAGGTGAGATTTCGGGTATCGTTATATTATTCATAGCAGGTCTTGCGATTACACCTAAGGAATTCCTCAAAGGGGGTGCAGCGTCATTTACTGTTGGAGCTTGTGGTGTGATCGTTCCTTTCTTTGTTGGTTATTATGTGTTCACACTTTTTGGAATAGGTGCGTTACAATCTGTCCTTGTGGCTACTGCTCTCACAGCAACCAGCATCGCAATATCGATTCGAGTATTAACAGAGTTGGGAAAAATGCAAACAAAAGAAGCTAAATTAATTTTAGGTGCTGCAATTGTGGATGACATACTTGCAATTGCCGTCTTATCCGTAGTTACAACTATGGTGCAAACAGGCAATATGACACCTAACATTCTGGATATTACATTTCTCATCTTAAAGATCTTGGGAGTATTTGTGGCATTGTTAATTGGAGCAATACTAATGGTACCCAAAATGCTACATGCCGAAAGATTGTGGAGATCAAGAGGAAGCATTGAAGGTATCGTTACTGCGTCATTCTTTGGTGCATCAGGAATAGCTGCCATTGTGGGACTTTCTCCGATAGTCGGTGCATTCGCTGTAGGAATGGCTGTAGCTAGTACCAAGATAATCGGACGAGTTGAGGAATATGTTGAAAAATTAGAGATAATCTTTGCACCTTTGTTCTTTGCAATTATTGGTGCACAAGTTAACCTAACCGGATTAAACTTGTATGTTTTATTTCTTGCATTAATCGTAGTCGGTGTCGCTATCGGTACTAAATTAGTTGGCTGTGGATTGCCTACAATGATATTTTTGAAAGATAGATCAAAAGCAATGAGGGTGGGTATAGGCATGATTTCAAGAGGTGAGGTGGGACTTATCGTAGCAGGAATAGGGGTGACATCTGGAGCTTTATCATCCAATATCTATACTACCGTTATCATAATGGTGGCAGTTACAACAATGATCACTCCAATTTGGCTAAAGAAAGCATACAGTAAGGAGCAAGCATTCAATTAATCATCTTGATGCCATGTAAATAGATAGTCAGATCGTCATCTTTAAATATTCTAAAGTGAGCTTTCCAAAATAGGCTATGGCATTAGCCTTGGGATAAAACCCAAAACCGCTTTCTATCTTGAACGCTGATAATGCCTACCAAGGTCTAGAAAAAATTTGGTAGGTAGAAAAGAAAAATTGAAAGGAATAGAATTCGCATTATTGGCAGTCGGTGCTTTAGCTGGTACATTTCTAAGATACAAGATTGTATCAACACCATTATGGTTTGGAGCTCTACCGTTAAACGTTTTAGTAATAAATGTACTAGGCAGTTTTATACTAGGTGTTTTTTCACTTGTTTCCCTTGCTTGGAATGTCGATCCGAAATATTCATTACTAGTTGCGATCGGTTTTTGCGGTTCATTTACTACAATGTCATCATTTGCACTTGAATCCAGTAATCTTTTAGACAATAAACAATTTTCGATTTTCGGATTAAACATATTAGCAAATGTTGGACTTTCTTTAGGTGCAGTAATATTGGGAAGGATATTAACTTCCACCATCCTGAGAGTAGTGCAACAATAATTGCGAATGAAAATGATGTGTCTAACAATAAGAATAAAAAGAAATGACGAATTAGAGGGAAAACGAGTTTATAAATTAATAATTGACTTTTTAATGCAGAATCATGTTGCTGGTGCTACTGTGTGGACAGGAGTCGATGGGTTTGGGAAGAGAAAAAGATCTACTCTAAAGCTGGAAGGAGTGACTATCAATATGCCGATGGTTATTGAAATTATAGATGAAAAGTCAAAACTTGAACCATTGTTAGTTCAGATTAAAAGGATAGTCGATGACAATGGAATTGTAACTTTGTATGAAGTTGAAGCCATTTAATCATGGCACCATCAAAGCTCTGGATCTAGGTACTAAGGAAAATAATCGCGTCCATGTTTTTCGATATACAGCTCAAGAGAGCAAATTTGATTCTTACCCACAATAGAGAGAATGATTGACTCCTTTAAGAGCGTAGAGTAGTGTTGACTATTTCTATGATTCTTGCTGCGACCGTAAGTTAGCAGAGTCGGGAATCTGTTAACCGAATATCTCAGATGGAGTTCCTCTCGGCAATCCATAACTCGGAATGTTAGGTTTCTGAATGTTAGCAAGACAAGTGTATGTGACATATTTTCCATCGTCGAAAATTGCTCTCACTTCTACAGTACGCAACCCGTATAAATTTCCTAATCCAAACTCAGACTTACCGAGTCTGGTCAAGGGAGTTATCTCAGTAGTATCTGCATCATAGTCAACTAGAAATGCATTGACCTCTCGTGGTTTCTTTGTGAATTCGACAGAAAAGGAAGAATTAGATGAAATATTAACAACAGGTTTGTATTCGTCAGGAAGATGCGGAAAGTTTAGTTTCTTGACTCCATCTTCTGTTACAACTACAAAAGGAAGCATCTCATAAGTGTGGTTAGAATACGCAAGTTTTACTGATGGAAGACTGGGGTCTTGAATAGGAGCTACTGCTATTACCCTATGGCTGGTAGTATTTGACAGCAAATAAACTAGGCTCAAAAGAATTATGCTCCCTAATGTGATCTGAAACATACTAGTAGTATGCACGTTCAATCAATCTTGTCTTCGGTGGATAGTCAAAAATCTCTATGTCAACAGATATTCACAACAAATAGACTATGGATGTAGACGTGATCGTAGTTACTATGTGCATGGAATAGATAATGAGATTGGAGCATTCATAAAGAGTATGAAGACATCTGCCTATGATTTGGTAGAGTTTGGGTACGAAGCGAAAAGATAAGATCCTCAGTCCCTTCTACTCTTCATTTTTATAAATCCAAAATAATTATCAAAGTAAAACTTGAAATTCCGAGCTCAAGAACTCCTAGAGCCACCAAAGTTCAAATCAGCACTTCATTATCGTGACAAATTTACTTTCGGTCATGAGAAAATAGATTCTATCTTAGATCTACATCTTGATGATATTATCGGGATATTTGGTGAAACAAGATATACAAATGCGTTGATGACAAGGCTTGTTGTTCGGTCTTTGCTGCCGCATGAACATGGTGGTATTAATGCGGAAAACGTGATAGTGATACATGTGGACAATTCCTCAAGTCCCTATTTTTATGTGGATATAGCAAGACAGCATGGAATGAATTATCGAAATGTATTCCGCAAGGTGCTCGTTAGCAGACAGTTCACGATATATCAACTGGCTCATACTATAATCTATGATTTGCCAAAAAGAATAAAACTTCACAAATCTAAAATAATAGTCATTTCAGGATTGTTGGATCAGTTTTACCAAGATCCCTATATTCATGGAGCTGACGCAGAAAGTTTAGTATCGCAGATAGTAACTGCATTACACAAAATTAAGGACGTACCCCATAATGAATTTGGAATAAAGTACCCCTTTAACTATAAAGCTACGATATATCGAATCTCATGTGCACATCCTAATTCAAACATTTTTTAAAAGAATGCCTACAATTCATCACACGTAATTTTGAATAAAATATGACATAGGTCTCAAATTTAGTAAGAAGATGATAACTTATTTTAGTGTTTGTTCAATCCCGTAATAAACTCCAGACTTTTTCATAACTTCGTTCTCGAACTCGAATTTCTCGACGACATGGACTGGAGATTTTCCATCTAAGTTGGCTGAGTACTCGAGAATCACCTTGTTATCACCTACAGTAAAATCTATGATTTTAAATTTTAGATTAGGAAACCCTCTCTAAACCTGCTGAAAAATATGCATTCAGTTCTCCCTTTGATCGTATTGTGTTATTTTTGTTTTCGCCTAAAATTATCCTTATTTTTGGGCTAGAAAATTCTAGATCTTCGGCATAGAAAGACATAATCTCATTTAAGTTATGGTCGTTCCATCCTTTGACCCATTTTTCCACATGATCCTTGGCGAACTCGTAGGAAATGCTTCCGTTGTTCAATAGTGAAAGGCGAAGGACCGATTATATATTTATGTTGACGACGTTGCAGTATCTTTAAGACGATTCGCCTGGGATGAAATCGGTCAAATTTATTTTTCGGATAAAAAAGGTAAGTCGAACTTTAAGTAGTTCGATGCTTTTAACAAAACATGGCCAATTTACAGGTAAGTGCTAAGATGAAAATTCGCGAAGGCATGCTGAATGGACTAAAACAGCATGCG
>JAKEIK010000270.1 GCA_022545895.1 Nitrososphaeraceae archaeon
CCTATTCAATCATTCAGTTCTCATGATTAGTATCGTTATCTAGGTCCATCATTCTTCTAAATGATTTACCAATAACGGGATTTGTAATATAGGGAATAGTATGCTTTAGCCATATGGCTCCCCGCATGAAAAACGGGACAACTATTTCAAATCTATGGGAAGTCGATGCCTTGAGCACAGATTTTGACACTGTAGTAGCATCTAATGAATACCGCATATTCCAGCTCTTATTTTTTTTCTTAAAGGAAGGATGATTCAAAAAATTTGTTCTCACACCAATTGGAGATACCACCGTGATTCCAACGCCAGTTCCGCGCAGCTCATGGGACAATGACTCTGAAAAACCCAACACTGCAAATTTTGAGCCACAGTAAGCAGCCAGTCCGGGTATTCCAAAACTTGCCGCTAAAGATGCCACGTTTACTATATGACCATTTTTTCTTATCAGCATAGAGCTAAGAAAGGCCTTTGTGCAATAGATCATACCAAGATAGTTGGTAGCAGTAATGGATTCTATCTCCTCTATGGACTGTACTTGTACCTTTCCAAGAATTCCGTATCCGGCATTGTTGACAAGCACATCTACATTGCCAAACTTATCTAGAACATTTCTAGCCATAGATATAACTGCAGATTTGTCAGACACGTCGCAAGGACATACTAAGCATTCACACGTATCTTGAATTTCCATGGCCAGCTCATTTAATCGGTCTCTGTTTCTAGCAACAATTGCAACCCCTTTCACACCTTCTTTGGCAAAATCAATTGCTACCTGTTTTCCTATTCCAGATGATGCACCTGTGATAACTATTACCTTGTGCTGGTGTCGTCCTTGTTGTCCTGTCATTTTTCAGGTTACAATACTCAGAGATAGTCTAATTGTTATATTTGTTCTGTTTGATGTTCCTATATTTTTCCCTTACTTTACTTTCAAAATTTTGTATTTACTCCTCGTGTAAGCAGTGTCACACTGTATTTTGTCGTCGATAGTTACGATTTCACAAGATTGACTTGATCTTTGATCTGAAGGTGTCTGCTTTATTAATTATACATTTTATTGAATAGTCGCATCAGTACATTAACCGTCATATTCAATCTTTACCATTTTCAGAATCATCAGTTTTGTCATTCTTTTTTAAATTATCCTGTTTGTTATCATTTTTAATACTATCCACAGTATCCTTCTTCGAAATAGTATCCAAGTGCTCTGGAGTATCTGAAGGGGTTCTAGGGTGATGACCCGAAGAAAACGAATGCTTGTAAGAGCCAGGTTTGTGTTGCGGATCGTCGTTTGACTCTGAATATGAAGATGAAGGTGACAAAGAAGAATGAGAGGAGTTCTCGGGCGATTCGTTTGTAGAATAAATTTTTGGCGACTCAGTATCGTTTTCACCATTAGTACCGATATTATTACCATCATCGCTAGTTTTGTCATCTTTGGTTCTTATTGTAATTGATCCCTTCCCGATTGTTATCTTCATAAGACATATCCACATTATTACAAGTGGGATATGGTATGTTGCTATTCTCCATGCTATCACTACCGACAGCTGTGAATCATTCAGAATATCGGCGAAGTGTGGGATACCTCCTAGATTGGATATGTATGCCCAAATCCCAAGTTCGGCTAAACCAGAGCCGCCTATAGTGATGGGCAGTGTGGCCAGAGCAGTTGAGGCAGAAGTTGCCATGAACGATTCAAGCAGGCCTATGTGCTCATGTACGGCGTTTGCAAGTACGAAAAAGGATACCCCTTGGAATAGAAATGCGACAAAGGTCATCGCTAAACCGACAGAGAACACCTTGACTGACTTTCTCGATTTGAAATGGGTTCTGCTCATTTTACACAAGTCTGAGAGTGCGATATTGGTCGATGTCACTATTCGCAAGGATCTCTCTGTTGAAAGAAATCTTTGAAGCAATCTTGTTGCAAAGTGTGGCAGTTGAATGTTCCTGTGAGCCGAAAAAAGTACCACCAAAAACCAAAAACTGAATGTTGGAATGGTCACAAGAATTACAACTATCCCTATGAATGTACCGCCATGGAATAGTGCAAGCGCTCCTGCGATGAAAGCCAATATGGTACCAGCAAAAACGTCTGCAATGATCTCCGTGGTTGCGACCCATGCGGCGTCACCGGCAGAAACGCCCTTCTTAATGAGCCAGGCAATTCTAACTATTTCACCACCCACATAGGAAGGAGTGGTTTGAGTCACAAATTCACCGGCCATGCGGGCTTCCATTATTTTTCCAGTTGAACTCAAATTAGGGCCGATAAAGTGTTTAATAAAGTATCTAAAGCGGTACGCCTGCAGAAGGATTCTCACCATAACTGCTCCTACAGAACAAATGAAAGGGATAACTCCAACTGAAAATACATCCTCAGGAGAGACAGGAGTTAATATAAATAAGAACAGGAAAGGAACTACGCTGGCCGCAATTGCCACTAACCTCCATTTCAAAAGTTGTCATTGGATTCATGAATATTAGGCATATAATAATTAATAGAAACTAAATATAATCAGCCTGTTAATTCGATTTGAACACTTTTGGACGCCATTTTTGTTACAGGTACTGCAGGTTCAGGTAAATCATCACTTACTTCTAAAATCGTTGAATGGTATAGTGATAATGGAGCGTTCGCTATCACGCTGAACCTGGATCCAGGCGTTATGCATTTACCCTACAAACCGGATGTGGATATTAGAAATTATGTAGATATTGAAAAACTCATGACTGAACTTAACTTGGGGCCTAATGGGGCACTGATAATGGCTGCCGACCTTGTCGCAACGAAGCTAGACGAAATACAATCTGAAGTAGATGGTCTAAATCCTGATCACGTAATTATTGACACTCCTGGACAGATTGAGTTGTTTGTCTATCGCGCGAGTGGTCCTTACTTTGTAACGAATTTTCGATCCGATAATAAGGTTAACATCTTTACGCTTGACGGCATGCTAGTATCCACCCCCATAAACTATGTTTCTATTGCATTAATTGCGGCCTCAGTAAGGATGAGATTGAAGATAGCACAGATAGACGTAATGACAAAAAGAGACCTGATTGCAGACAGAATCCAAGACATCATGAGATGGGCATCATCCAGATTGTTACTGGAAAAAGCAATCGACTCCGATGCTGGCCAGCAACAGACTAGCACGGACTATAAGATCCTCACCAGGGACATTCTACAGAGTATGTACAGGAACGGGGTCGTGCAAACTCCGATTCCATTTTCCAATCTGACGATGAACGGGATGTTGAACTTGACTGGTTCGCTTTCAAGAGTGTTAAGTCAAGGAGAGGAAAAATTTGACTGATATTCAGGACAATGCGAGTATTCAATCGTGTGAAGCTGTTGCACCATCTTCAACTGCGAATATTGGACCGGGTTTTGATGTCTTTGGGCTTGCCCTGGATTTATTCCACGACAAGGTAACTGTTCGAAAACATGAAACAAAGACTGGAAAAATAAACATAATTTTATCCGACAAATCAAATTTTAATTTAAAAATTCCTTCAGATGTCAATTCGAACTCGGCTGGCTTAGCCGTCAAGAAATTGTGTATAGAAAGTGGAATTGAAAATGACATAGAACTTTCTGTATTGAAGGGGGTACCACCCGGATACGGACTTGGAAGTAGCGCAGCCTCCGCAGCAGCTGCTGTGATGGGCGTAAACCATTTGTTTAAGATTGGATTTGAAAGGAAAAAACTTGTAGAATTTGCAGCTGAAGGTGAGATTGCAAGTGCTGGCGTGAGGCATTACGACAATGTGGCTGCATCGCTACTGGGTGGTTTCGTGATAGCAAGATCTTCACCTAGGCTGGAATTCACTAGAATTCAGCCACCTGGGAACCTTATACTTGTAGTAGCAATTCCAAAGCTCCCAGTACCTGATAAGAAAACTGAAATCGCCAGAAGTGTATTGCCAAAACAAGTACCACTGAATAGAGTTGTAGAAAACATCGCCAATGCGAGTATGGTAGTGAGTGGATTCCTCCTAAATGACGTAAAAATGATTGCCAATGGAATTGAGGATGCCATTGTAGAGCCAACTAGGAAGGGTTTGATTAAAGGTTTTGATAAGGTAAAAGAATATGCACTAAATAACGGTGCTCTTGCCGTTACGATTAGCGGCGCAGGGCCTTCCATAATTGCTTTTAGTCAGTCAGGTGAGGGTGTGGACGCTTCTCGAATTGCAGATTCCATGCGGAAAGGTTTTTTGGATTCTGATATAGAAGCAAACGCGTATGTGTGTGGCCCAAGCAATGGAGCATATATTATTTCAGAACCTGCCTGAATGTGACTAATCATGTCATTGATGACCATTTACGCATATCTACTGTAGATGCAGATTTCTGTAAAGTACAGAAAAGAAAATTGACATGGGTGGACTTAGCTTCCTCCCTTATTACTTGGCGTTTACTTTTTTCCTTTGTTCAAAAAGGTAGTCATCATCTTCTTCCTGTCTTCATGAGCAAAGCACAACGCCCATCCGTATATCTCCAAACGCAAACCTGTATCAAGATCTGTATCCATTCCTCTGTTAATCAACATCTTGCTTACCTTTACAGCATTGGAGCTGTTCTTGGCAATCTCCTTGGCCATTGATATGCACTCGGCGATTAACTTGATGTTTAATTGTTTTGCAATGCTTTTTGCCCTTGCTTTCTCATTCTCTTTATCGTTTTCTCCAGCAGATATTTCAGGCGATAATTCATCTTCTGAATTCAAGCTGACGATCTTATTGACCAACCCAATCTGAAATGCTTCATCTGCTGTTATCATCTTACCTGTAAATACTAGTTCCTTAGCTTTAGCGGGTCCTACAATTCTCATCAACCTCTGAGTTCCCCCCCATCCTGGTGGTATTCCTATGGTCACTTCTGGTTGTCCCAATTTGGCATTGCTTGACGCTATTCTCAAATCACAGACCATTGCCAATTCGCAACCACCGCCTAATGCAAATCCATTGACCGCAGCGATGACTGGCTTTTCTAATTTTTCAATCTTATTTAGGACTGATTGAGCAGAAGAAGCGTATCTCTCCGCAGTCATCGGATCAATATCCACCATGTATGAAATATCGGCGCCAGCACAAAATGATCTGTCCCCCGCACCCGTGATAATTACAACTTTAATTCCATCGTCAACGCCTACTATGTCTATTGCCCGTGACAGCTCTGAAATCACGTCCGTATTCATTGCGTTGAGAGCTTCTGGTCTGTTGATTCGTATAATTGCAACATCTTCCTGAGGTTCTACCTGTATGTACTTCATGTTAGACATAGAGGAGTGGCAACCTCACAATCAATTAAATCTTATCAAGAACAATTCCAAAAACATTGTGCTACTATCTCATGAAGAGGAATTGATTCACCTGTTCCGAAAAATGCTTTACTAATAACTCGTCCTCACAACGATAACAATGAGAAAAATGAGAAGAATGAGAATACCGATTAGTCCGTGTGTCGCAATTAATACTAATCAAAATAAAATTTTAGGACTTTTTTGATATGGGAATAATTTGCAATTACCCAATAAAAGGTCTATCGGTTTCTTCCTTTTAGCCGTCAGATTTGAACTATAAAGATAAGAGAAAAATAAAGAAATATCTGCTCTGATATGTTAGTCACTTTACCGTCTGAACTTGTCTTAACGAAATGCTTGTGCTATGCGCCAGCCATTCCGTTCCTAAGTTCGACTCCTTTGTGATCTGCATCTTCTGCAGCCGTAGCTTCAGATGCTGCTTTGTGCATCTCAGACATTGCACATCCCATTTGTGCCTCTGGTTTTCCTCTCCTCATAAGGCCTCTATACAGTCCTGCTTCAAGAGTTTGTCCATGAGCTTTTTCCCACTCCTCAACTGGTATACTGTATTTCTTTTGTATTCTATCTCTGTACCACTCAGGAATAACATTGAACGCGCAGAATGGAATAATCCTCAGA
>JAKEIK010000271.1 GCA_022545895.1 Nitrososphaeraceae archaeon
ATCCTAGGCAAACCGCTCTAACTTATGGATTATCCAAATTATATATACAGAATTATGGAGTCAAGAACACGAAATCAGTAAGCCATATTATAATCGCACTTATTTTATCCGTACTTGTTATTGGAATATTTCTCACGTTAGATTATAAATTAAGCTATGCTCTTGCCAAGAAGTCGTTAACAAAAGAAAATCCCAGGCCTTATGTTGGGGTGGACGTGAGAGGTTTTCATACCAGTATACAATCGACGAGATATCCCGTTGCCTTTCCATCGGACTTCTATGAAAAGAGTTTTGCTCTAATTTCTAAAGCCGGTATGAATCATATTAGATATGCATTCTACTGGGAAGCGTACGAAAAAGATCCCAAAGCGTTTATGAAAGAGATGAAAACTGTCGCCAAAACAGCAGACAAACATAACTTGAAGGTCATCTACGATAATCACCAATATCATACGTCAAGCTGGCTCGATTCAACCAATGGTACGGGATTTCCGTCTAAGCTGTTTGACATAAATAAATATAAAAATGGGGCGGGGGGTGCTCCACATAATACGGCTGCAAAAAAATGGTGGAATGAGTGGTGGAACAATAAAATCAAGGATGGTGAAGGAAATTCTGGGTGGGCATTGCAAGCTACATTTCTCAAACGAGTTACTAATACTGTAGACCATTTCAAGAGTACTTTAGGTTATGAAATCTTGAACGAACCTCAAGTTCACACGTCCAAACAATGGGCAAAAGTTGGCAAGTACAATACCTTTATCACCAATAAGCTCCGTCAGATAACTAACAAAACTTTGGTATACAGTATGAATATACCGGTCCAACCAAATGGTTCGCCAAAGGACATAGCGATGATGACACCTAAAGATAAGGACAACTTGGTTTTCAAATTTACAATCTATGATGTGCCTAGACCAGGTTCTTTCGAAGGGAACAAGCTCGCAACAATGCTGAAGGTAGCAAAACTAACAAAAGTGCCTGTCTACATTGGAGAATGGAATGATGCGTCACACAAAGACATGGAAAAGGGGAAGAAAGGTTTGCATGTACATACTAAAAACAGTCAAGACGATAGGGCAGCTAACTCGATAGTGAAAAAGCTCAAGAACTTGAATGTATGGGGATGGGCTTACTGGAATTGGAATTATGTCCCCCATCCAGTACCTAATTTCAACCTTATTAAGATCAAAAACGATGGTGACGTACATACTACACAATATTTTGCAAATTTGAAAAAGGTAATCGACAAGATTTATTAGAAAATAAATTTATTCGAGAATAGGTTAAATCAGAGGAGTGTAATCATGATGATTTTACCAGACGCTGAGGTAACTTCATAGGAGAAGCAAGTCTGAAGGTCCTCAACAGCTGGTGGAATCAGGCTATACTCAGTTAACTAACAGAGTTTTAAATAATCATTACTATATCATAATAACGTGGTGGGATTTCACATAGAAAAGAAAGGAATTCGAATTTTTGGAGTATCAGAAAGCTTTGCAGGATCTGATCTTAGATCAGTCTTGGCCGGTGTGGTTATGCGACGAGATTTCATCATTGACGGTTTAATATTCGGTAAAACCACAATAAGAGGAAATGATAGCACTGAAATTATTGTGTCGATGTTTAGGAGAATGAAAAGAAACGACATAAATTGCATACTACTTGGAGGAACAATAATAAGCATTCTTAACATAGTAGACGGACAGGAGGTGTATGATACTACGAACATTCCTGTCATTGCTGTCTCTTCTAGCGAAACAAGAGGTCTGAGAGAGAATAACCTACGAACATTTGAAGATGGGAATATAAAATGCAAACTGTACAAAGCGCTAAAAGCTAGTGAACAACTTACACTGCGGACAGGAAAAACTGTAGAATTTAGAAATTGGGGAATTTCAAGTCGAGATGTTTCTGTCCTCCTAAATGATCTTACACTACAAGGTGGGCGACCAGAGCCAATTAAAGTTGCTAGCCTTGCGGCTCGTGCCTATAGGGGTATGATCCATGCTTAGAGCCAGTATAGTACCATATTATTTTTGCATCCTTTAAATGCCGTGAACTAGATTAGAGTAAGTCGAGATGGAAGACCACACAAGTTTTTTTCATATTTCGGCGGAGTCCTGTTCAGTGGACACATCTTTGGAAGATGTCTTGGAATGTGACTTCGGTGTATATCTAACGTAGGCATCATAGTAAATCTCGCTGCCATGGCCAGTGACCGTGTGTATAAAAACAATATCTAATATGGATCGAGTTTCGTTTTCAACAAAATGATTCACGTCTTGTTCCAACCCATGTGGATCGATAGACCTTAGAAATTTCATTCTCTCTTTGGACATAGATTATTTTGTTGCATTATTACATAGTATATAAACTGACTATGCTTAGTTATTCGAGTTATTGCCGATTTCATAAATAGAAGTTATTGAATACTAGCCAGAAGAAAAAGAAGAAAAGCAAATTACCGTATATTCAAGGCTTATCTTAACTTAGCGAATAACTTAAGTAATTAAATTCTTAGTTGTTGTTATGTCTCAGCCATTTGGTGGAATGTCAAAGCCACAGATGACTCGTTTACGGCCCGACATAGCATTGATTGAATACAGCGATGCTGGAGCCGAGGAAGCCCACCTTTCGACTAATACATACGCGCTGCTGAATGCGGGTCGGATGTTGCTGCTAGACACGAATGTTTCATCTTTAATCCCATTTGTGCGACAGTTGTCTGATGATGGATATTCACCTGCAGCCTTAGTCTTATCGCACCGACACGTTGTAGGACTAGGAGATGCTATAGGCGACCTCTCGACTGAATTCAAAATTCCAGTGTTACTTCATCCGATTGATGCAGGTCACGAACAGGCAATGGTCTCTGGTATCCGATTCGAGAATCTCGTCGGTCATCCCATTCTTGGCGAATTCGGCGTTGAAGCA
>JAKEIK010000272.1 GCA_022545895.1 Nitrososphaeraceae archaeon
ATGAGAAAACAATTAGTTTTAATCATCCCAATACTTGCAGCAATGATAGGCATGCTAGCGATAGTAGGTCTGAATTCTGCAATCGCACAGAACATGAGCACACCAGAGACTAACATGACTGGTGGAACAAACATGACAAACTCCACAATGGCAGGAAATATGACAAGCTCAGACAACATGACAACATCATCAGGTTCGATGTATGGAAAATAGAATCAGTCTTATTTACGTCAGTTCCTTGACCTCTTTTTTGTTATTTATGATCAGTTACATAATTCTAATAAAGGCTAAATCAAAACTGCCAGTGTTGTGCTCGACATGGTTGTTATTGGGAAGATAACATGGAAGGTTAATTGATACCAAAAACAATAATCATGACACAGATTGTGGTCGATAATATATTGGATGAGCAATGAATTTATTAACTTCGTCTATGCCAAGTGGAATCCTATTTCGAAATTCACCCAAAAGCTGGTTTAGATATCTATGAAAGCCAATCAAGAAAATATTGAATTTGAGATCATATCTAGGTGTATTCCGACAATTAATTAAAGTTAGGATGAAAAATTTAATCATATGTTCAACATGTAATTTGGAAGACAAAATGGTCACGGACTTCGAATCTGGAGAAATAGTCTGTACTCGCTGTGGAACGGTCTTCCCAGGACAGGTGCTAGACGCAAGAAGAGAGTTAGTAGAGAATTCTATTAGCAGACTATCGGGAGTGGGACCCAAGTCATCATTAGCAATGCATGACATGAACCTCTCCACCATGATTGGCAAATCCAAGAGGGATTCATCTGGCCAAGTGATTAACTCAAACAATCAAGCAAAAATGACTAGGCTCAGAACATGGGACATGAGGACTCAGTTCAGGGACAGCTCATTCAGGAATTTCAGAATTGCTTTCTCTCTTTTGAACAATTTGAAGTATAAATTGGCCTTACCTGATTCTGTGATTGAGCGGACTGCTTACACCTACAGGAAAATTGAACATAAAGGCCTTGTGCGGGGCAGGTCCATTCCTTCAGTTCTTACAGCCTGCCTTTACTTGACCTGTAGGGAATCGGCCATTCCAAGGACCATCGATGAGATTCAAGAGGCCAGCAACGTGAAAAGGAAGCAGATTGCTAGGGAGTATAGAGAGATAGTGAAGACCTTGGATCTTAATGTTCCTCCAGTTAATTATTTCCAATGTCTGGAAAAAATATCAAACAGCCTTCAATTTGATGGAAAGATAACAAGAGACGCAATAACATTGATGCAAAATATCTCAGACCTAGGGATTTCCGCTGGCAAGGATCCAATGGGACTAGCAGCGGCAGTACTTTATATCCTGTCACAGACTGAGGGTAAAACGATGAAACAGGCAGACATTGCAAACGCGGCGGGAATTACAGATGTTACGCTTAGAGCCAGAACAAAGGAAGTTAAGAATAAGCTGGCACACCAAAGACCAAAGAGTTCAGTAATACTTTGAGCATTATGATCTGAGTGGATTGAACGCATTTGTAAAGATTGCACTGATAAGTGCAGTAACCCAAATACAGTAAGTGAATCTAGAATTTTTCTAACGTTTTCTGGTTTTCTTTGACAACTCTTTTTTGATTTCCTATTACTGGATTTATACTCACAAGAAAATGTCTTGACAAAAGAAAAGAATACAACAAAACCGAGCATTCAGCTCTTGCAGAAAATTCGGTTTCGGGTAGTAGACGGAAGTGTACAGGTGGAATTTACAAAAAAAGACGATGTAAATATTGAACCTAACCAACTCAAAATGCATTTTGCCTGGTGGTCGATCTATAAAAGCATTGGACGAAGTTAAAATTAAAATTTTAAATAATTTGGTAGACTATAAGATATGTGATAAAAAAATGAGTATTACACCAGATGACTGGTTTGATAGATTCTTTGGGA
>JAKEIK010000273.1 GCA_022545895.1 Nitrososphaeraceae archaeon
GTGACCCATCAATAGCTAAAAGTATTGTGAAAAAGGCGTAGTTAACTTGAACATCTCGCAATATGAGTACAAGAAATAAATTATTCAAGTGAAAAAACCGACGGTACTTTGACACATCACTTGCATACTAGTTAAAAATACTCTTGTCATTTGCCGATCATACTATTTTGACTCCGTGCATGACTCTTATCAATACTATTGACGTAGGACTTATATTTTGGTTATCGGGTGTGTTGCTATGGCAAAGGGCGCCAAAAGAGGCGGAAGAGTCAGGGATAAGTGGCGAGATAAACAATGGTTAATAGTAAATGCCCCACATGCCTTTGGAGGTAACCATCTTAATTATATTCCAATAACTAATCCCGAAACTGCAAAGGGACGAGTAATTGAAAATACCATGTATGATATACTCAAGCAGGACCCGAACCAACATCAGATTAAAGTCTTTATGGAAATTGACAAGATAGAACAAGGAATTGCGACGACATTATTCAAAGGGCATGAATACGCCAAAGAATTTCTTAGGAGTTTGGTAAGACGTGGAAGTTCAATGGTAAACTACGTTGAAGATTATACTACATCAGATGGGTATACATTCAGGGTGGCAACTGTGGCGTTCAGTCAGAGAAGATTAAATTCTTCAAAGAAGCACCAGTTAAGAATAATATCGCATCAACTCTTGTCTGAGCAAATGCCAAAATTAACGGTTGAACAATTTATCGAAGATGTTACGAAAGGAAAATTGAGTATGGATCTTCTCGCGGCTTGCAAGAAAGTAGCTTCCTTACGTCATGTAGGAATCAAGAAGAGCAAATTGATATCTACACCTGAATCCCGTGCAATGCAGGGCACAAAATTGTTCAAAGATAACATTGTTGATAAGGAAGAGAATATACAAGAAACCCCATCTTGACCTTTTGAAGCATGAATAATGATGCGCGAGATCCCATTGAGTTAGGGGGGGCCACTATTAGCGTCGTCATTCATGCCACCGAAGATAAAGATAAAGTGATATCTAAAATTGTCAAAGTACTCTCTCTTAATTCCGCTAGGTTTCAGGAATTTAATACTAAAGGTCATTGGGGGAATCATATCGTTCTGTTGAACCTTAGCTTGGGACAGACACTTGCCGGCAAGATATTAAAGACAATATATACTTCATTAGGTGATAATAAAAAGACCGCCTTCTTAAGCTCGCTAGAGCAGTCAATCGACGAGAAATATAATTTGTATGTCCGGATAGATAAACAGAGTATTTGTAGAGAAGAAATATCTCTGTCAGATCAAGATTCGATTAAAATTAAATTTAGGCCATCTAAATTTAGACAAAGTAATAAATCTAAGACTTACAGGGAATTGCTATCATCAGGGCAATAGATCTTGGAATAGATTTTGATAGTATTGGGGAGGCTATAATAATGGCTAGGAGACTTAATATTGAAACTATAGGAGTGAAAAATACCCCCGACTTAAATTCGAGCTGCGATGTCGTATTACGGGTAAAAAATAGATCCCCCATGCAAGGTAATTTTCGTCAATTGGTCGTTTGTGAAGACATATCCGGTATTAGTAGCAAGACTGATCTTTTGACAATTAAGGATTTCTCGAGAATTCGTAATAACCTTACGAAGAAAATCAGGCCAAACTTGGGCTTAGAAATTTCTATTGCTGACGCCAGAAGGCTAGATGCAAACGCTTTAGGACGGTGGTTGTCGCAAGCTAAATATGTTTACCGACTTTGTAGGTCAACTCGATGTCAGTTCATAATTTCAAGTGGCGCTAAATCGATCTTCGGGATGGTATCATCACGTACATTTGAATCCATCCTGACAATGTTAAATATATCTCCTGCGAATTACTGGGCCGAATTATCAGCGTGGTTAGACTCAAAAGATACGGTAAGATCTTACGTATGTTAAGGAGAAAAAATAAGCGTCGTTATCTTGCAGTAATGTACGATCCAAATACATCTCAAACCCAAGTGAAGGGGGATATACAGGGACGTTTTATGGAACTTTTTGGGAGCATAGCCAAGGAATTGGCATTTTTAAGGGCGTACCATTCAATACAAAATGGGATCCTGATTTTGAGTTGTGATTTGGAGTACCTTGAAAGAATCCTTTTTACGATAGCAATGATGGAGCAGCCAATGACTGTTGTGATGATGTCAGGAACTGTAAGGAAGCTTCGGGAACGTCTTATTCAAAGTGAAATTAGTCTAAACTGAACGCTTAAAAATGTGATAGGATTTGTACCCATGGGGATGAAGTGAGTATATGCTGCTCCAGTCTGAGTTTTATACGATGACGAACTCGCGACGAACTGACCCGAAAATAGTAGCATATTTCATTACACTGTAAGGCGGAAAACCAGGGTATTAAATTATCTAAAAATCTAGTGATAACTCACCTCAAGTAGAAGACAAATGAAACCATATCATGGTCTACACCTTTTTGAGGTACCGTAGATAAGAAATCCAGATTTTATTTGGGCATTCGCATAGGTTAAATGTGATGCCAACTGATTTTAAATCCTTATGGACTTATCTTATGATTACCCGTTGTATAGACCTCCTTCTGAAGCTAATTCATTGATCTTTCAAGTCACTTTGGGGTGTTCTTTCAACAAATGTTCCTTTTGCAACATGTACAGAACTAAACAGTATGTTGAAAGATCATGGGGAGAAATTAAAAATGAAATAGATATAGCCCACGAGTCACAGCCTGACGCTAGCAGAATATTTCTCGCCGATGGAGACGCATTAAGTCTTTCTACGTCCAGATTAATCCAAATACTTGAGTATCTCCAAGGAAAATTCTCCAAATTGGAGCGGATATCTTGTTACGCTATGCCCAGAAATCTCATCCAAAAAGACCCGTCGGAGTTATCTCAATTGCGACGCGCAGGATTGGGTATGCTATATGTAGGGATAGAAACTGGCAATGATTTGTTGCTCAAGAGGGTTACAAAAGGGGCTACGTCTCGCGGAATAATTCAAGGATGTATTCGAGTCAAGGAATGCGGATTTACCCTTTCTTGCATGGTAATCTTAGGCCTGGGAGGAAAAAAATACACCCAAGATCATATAAAAGATACGGCCAGAGTATTGAGTGACATATCTCCACATTATCTTGGTGCATTAACTTTGACCTTGGAAGAAGGGATTTATGCTGAATTCATGACAAAATTCGGTGAAAAATTTGAACATCTAGATGATTTTGAGATACTCGATGAACTTCAAAGATTGGTTGAGTTCTTGCAGCCAAACTCGCCAATTGTTTTCAGGGCAAACCATGCTTCAAACATATATTCTGTTGGAGGAACACTACCCGAAGACAAGGGTAGATTAACATCTTTAATAATGGAATTAAGGCGGCACCCGGAAATGCTAAAACCTAAGGTATTGAGAAGGTTCTAAAGATCAGAGAACTCCCCACGTCCGATGTATCCTCGTAGATTTTTTGGTACAATTACCTATTGCAGGAGGATTGTTTCACAGAAGTCGTGTGCGAAACATCAAGGGCAACATGTTATTTTGGTCTAATTTCAGAAATATCCGACATATATTTGCGAAGGGCTTCTGGAATAACGACACCTCCATCAGCTGTTTGATAATTTTCGAGAATGGCGACCATTGTTCGTTCAGTGGCTACCAACGTGCTATTGAGGGTATGAACAAGTTGGGTCTCTTGATCTATCCTATCTCTGTACCGTATGCTCAACCTACGCGCTTGATACTCTTTGCAATTCGAGCACGAAACTATCTCTCTATAGGCGTCCTGTCCGGGCATCCATGCTTCCAAATCATAAGTTTTGGATGAAATTTTGCCTGTGTCTCCGCTACATAATAGCATCACCCGAAAAGGTAGGTTGAGGTTCTGATAGAATTTTTCAGTAAGGGATAACATTCTCTCATGCTCCGCGTTAGAACTTTCTGGATTTGAATACACAAATTGTTCTACCTTTTCAAACTGATGAACCCTGAAAATCCCTTTCATGTCCTTGCCATGAGCCCCCGCCTCCTTTCTAAAACATGGACTTAAACCAGCGTACCTAATTGGCAGCTTTTTTCCGTCCAATATTTCTTCCATATGCATCGACGCAATAGCGTGTTCCGAAGTCCCTATCATGTAAAGGTCTTCTTGATCAATTTTGTAAATTACATCCTGAAAATCGTTCAAGATCACAGCTCCCTTTATCGCATCTCCCCTTATCATGAATGGTGGTTGGATCAAAGTATACCCATTCTCTGCAAGATAGTCCAGTGCATAATTGATTAATGCTTGATTTAACTTAACTAGATCATTTTTCAGAAAGTAAAATCTCGCACCGGCGACCTTTGCTGCGCGGTCAAGATCAAGCAAACCCAGGGAATTAGACAAGTCTACGTGATCTTGATACCTGAAATTCTTTTTTTTAATGTCACCAAAAAC
The DNA here is from genome assembly GCA_022545895.1 of Nitrososphaeraceae archaeon. Lineage (GTDB taxonomy): Archaea > Thermoproteota > Nitrososphaeria > Nitrososphaerales > Nitrososphaeraceae > TA-21. Next base: position 4,434 of record JAKEIK010000273.1, read on the forward strand.
TTTCACGAGAACGTTATCCTCTGAATTCTTGCCGATGGGTACCGACTCATCTAACAGATTGGGAACAGAAAAGATAAGCTCATTAAATTTTGTTTCGGTAGCGGACATATGAAGATCTAAATTTCTTAACTCGCTCCCAATTTCTTTCATTTCTAAAAGTTCATCGGATATAGGATGTTTCTCCTTTTTTTTATCCGATATTTGTTTAGAAAGGACGTTCTTTTTGTGCCTTAATTCCTGAGTTTTGACTATTAAATCTCTCCTTTTCATGTCTAAGTCAACTATATCTTTTAAAGGGAACTCAACGTTCCTTTTTTCTAACATATCTCTTATAATTTGAGGGTTTTCCTTTAGTATTCGAGGATCAATCATTACGCAAAACCGCCTTTGCGATGGAAATATGTTCAAGGATCTCGTCCACTGTATTGATTAGTGTCGCTATCCCGGAATGACAGGAAATCTTGATGACTAGAAGTTCCCCATTATCTTTCATATCAACCGATAAGCCCTGTGGAGCTCCAATATTATCTGGTCTTAAAGATCCCATTATTGCCTTCAATAATTTTCTACTCGCAAATGATATTTCCATCAGTATTGTAATTTCAAGTTTCTTCTCTCTCATCAAATTTGGTAAACCTCCTAAAAATTGTAGTGAAATCGTCAATCTTTGAGAATGGGACTATGCATTCCGCACAGGAATCATTACCACTAGTGCTGCATCCTAATTCAGCAGATAACTGATTCAACATTAGACCCAGATCTTGTTTGAATTGGCATCCTCGTGACTTCCTTACTGAATACTTATAACTGTCATTTATCGTTTCGGCTCTGACAATTAGTATCTTACCATAGAATTCACTATAACTTGAAAGTAAAGATGATATAACATGAAAATTGTAATCTCTAGCTACATTGTCACCAATTACCCAGATATTTGTTCCATCATCAGAGATCCGCCATCTTTCTGACATTATTGTCTTTACAGAGTTCTTGATCTCTAGCTCAAGATCGGCTAGACAATGATTTGCTTCTAATAGATCCTTATTTCTATTACCAGCGCATACTGCCAGACCAATACTTGGTCTAGATTGAACACAACAACATTCAAGTAAGAATGAAAATTCCCTGGCGTCTCTAAGTGGAGTACCTTCTTCTTCGTGAACTAGCGTATACGAAAATCCTGCGAGGAGATTCTCAAGATTCTGGGATCCAGTCGTGGAGTGTTCGTTGATATATTTTGTGAGTGCCTCAATTAAGACGAACTTCTCTTCTTGACTGGTTTCAGATGAAGTGCGCCATCGTCCATTGACCTTCAATGGAATGCCTGTATTTCTAATCAATTCTAGGCAATTCTTATCATTCCAAGTCAAACCGTGAATGTACGGAAATAGCGTGTTCGAAAGAGAAAGATGTATGGGTTTAGAATCTCTCCAAGTGAACAATATATCGATTTCTATATTTAGAGTCCCAAGCCCCACACTTTCATCGCATAATTCAGAGTTCAGACCAACGAATGATCTCTTTTCTCCATCATCTTGATTCTCACCTAACGCAGATACAATCGATAAAGGTGATAACATTTGATATTTTTTATCTATTGCTTTTGCAATCAAGTATGAGATGCCACCCGATGAAATCTCTGTATCACCATCAATGCCAAATTTCCAGGGATTTAATATACTATTTTCATCGTCAGTGGTAATTTCTTCTTTCGATATCTTGTCGTGATTAAGGGCTAGCCAGTTACCCCCAAATGAGTTTCTAAGTTCTTTTGACAAACCAACGCCCAGATCCACAAAAACGTGGAAATCATGATCTTCACTCTTGGTTTTCATAATCTTTTCACGAGTAAGGTCTTGAACAAATCGTACAGAGCATCGACCGCCTGAATTAAATATTGCATGTGTCAAAATACCTGCTGAGGCTACGCCATCAGAGTTATTTCGAGCAGTTATCGATATGTCTTTTCTGCTGCAGATTTGGGTTTTTAATTTTTCGGCCGACGTTGTTAGGGTTCTATGGAATTCTTTGCGGCCCATTTAATTGATTATTCCAATTGAGCTATAATTGCGGCATACTTCCATTTCTTTTGTAATTTTCCGATCCTCTTATAATATTTGGATAACCTGTGAATCTTAGCCTCTATCAACTCCAATGATCGGATATTTCTTCTGTCTGTGTTATGAGCTCTCAGATGTTTTTGAAGACCAAGCGCTTTTTTAACTAATTGAGACAGGTCTTCGGGCAATTCGGTGACGATATTATTGTCAGTAAGTAAATGCGTGATGCTTTTGCCTAGAATTTGTTTTGCAAGTGGAACTCCATGTACATCTCTAAGTTTTGTGCCTATTTCACTAGGACTCAAACCGTCTTTTGAAAATTGAATTATTATCGATGATAAGTCTGACGGATTATTTGAAACCCAAGAAGGTAAATTATGCGAGGAGGGACGAGTAGAATGAGATCTACCGTGAGTATGGGCATGTATCCTTGCCATCCATAATGCCATAAAATAACGCATATCTTAATGTTACTTAGCATTATAGTTGCCACAAAATTTTAAGCGTCAGAGCATTTATGAATTCTATCTAAGTCGCTACAAATCTTGCTGAGGATTTGATAGTAAAAAGGTGTGGTATTTTTGTTTGTCGTCTCTGTCGAAGTTGCCAGTTTATTTTCGTTATGAACTAATTGCCAAACCCCAATTATCTGCAAGGTGGAAACCGGCCGATAATGGTATGCATCGTCCGAGTCGTGTTGGTGATTAAATGTATTTTCCAACATGTCTTCTTATCTTTTATGTGCACATTGATGGTATTGATTCCACAGTACAATATTCCGCAATACTAGCACAAGTTGCTTAGGCACCGAGTTAACAAAAAACTTTTTTTATTTGTTAAATCTAGTTCATTTTAATAATAAATATCCTTTCTAGAAAGTGTTGGCATTTTAGAATGGTTCACATCAATTATCTATACTAACAGAAAAGCGATCCTCTTTCTAAGAAATGTAATTGTAATCCTATTGCAAGTATAATCTGAATCTGCCTAAAGCTACAAGCATTCACTTATCTGTGAATCTGGTGACATAAAGGTTAAATAATTGGGTTCGGCCATAGGGTATAGTATGAATAAGCCAGTAGTAATGGCTCTCGTGGCTGTAACAGTGGTTATGGGAACTTTGATAGCACTACCTGTTTTTAAGATAGTAAATGCGCAATACGGTGGCGGAACAGGACAGAATATAGAGGAACAACTACAGTTGGCTAAAGAGAAGGTAGCCAGCGCAAAATCAGCGGGTGCATATGGTTCAGGTACCCCTATGTTGGGAGTTAATATAGATCAGACTGCTATATTCGTAGGAGTACTCGTCGCTATATTTGGTGGAGTTGCAGCAGCATTCTTTGCGATGAGCAGAAGTAAGAAATCAGTAGGCGCAACAAGCTAATCCTACATTATTTTTTTGTTTTGGTATTTTGAATTTTTGATACTTTGTGCCCATAATCTCTATTTCCGCACGTGTATTTTTGTCTGAGCTTAGGTTTCCAGATGGGATATGCCGCTTAGTAAATCGTTTCAGGCTGAATTTGATTAGCCAAGTTGGTATTCAACCTAATCGTTACTGTTTCGAGTTTATTCCCAAATGAGAAGTTTAAATCCTCTACTGGGTTTACGGTTAGAACAATAACCAAAATGTATATATCATAGCGTAGAGTTGCTAAATGTGATGAGCGCTATTCTGGGACTTACGACAATGCTAACCAACGCATTTCATAACCTAATAGGTCAGATAGGTCCAGCATACGACCCCTTGTTCTACGACGTAATGGTCTACATATTCGGTACAATGCTGTTTGCGGTGTTCCTGTTATCCGTGATTGCATTCTATTTGCGAAAGAAAGGTATCGGTGGTGGTTCCGCGAAGGAAAAGTGGGTAAGCGAACTGGACAAGTACTTTGATCGCGAGCAGATCGGATTAATTCCAGACGAATTGCATCACTGGTAGCTGAGGGAAGAAATCAAAAATTCCCAATACCTTCATTTCTCATAAATTCTATCTTTTCTTTTTTTCATGATGTGTTCCATTCGTCAACCCGTTATGGTGGGCCATATTGATTGACTACGATAACATTTGCAAGTTCTTCTACGTTTAAAACTATAAAACTAAATTCTTCAAAGTCTATATATTGATATACTCGACAACAAGCTCGTCATAGACGTTGGTAAAATGCTTTTCGCTCAAGCTATAAGTTTATCCTGAACCGTGTGGTTGTCTATCCTGTGGTTTACATTTTTGTAGACGAGCATCGGATTAGAGGGTCAGCGTATCGGATGAAAAAAGTATGCAGGTAATTGCTTATACTTTGTAAGATAAGCAAACTTTATGATTAAAGATGAAGTAGCATGCATGAAAAGCATAGGAACATGACCCTAAGATAAATATCAAATAACAATGTTTTAGGACAAAAAACAGACATCTGTTAAAGAATTAGAAATCGATGAAATGTTATTCGGGACTGTGATAAGAGCCTTTTACTAGGATCTTGTCTGTGATAGGAATTAGCTAAAAAGTGACCCAAATTAGGTCGCTCATAAATTTTCACTGAATTTCAAAAAAGCTTCTCCGATAATAGCAGTTATCCGCCTAAACAATTCATTTAACTTTATACCAGGGTTTTTACTATGGAGTAAAGGAAACCATCCCGACGCCCCCAGTCATGCCACAGATGCAGCGAAATCCTTAGAATTTTCAGTTTGACCCCTACCACATATTTCCAAACCAAAACGCCCAGCCGCAGCAACCACCGGTAATGCTCACCGCAGCAGAGATACCCATACATCCACAGCTGATGCTTACCGTCGATTCTTATGACGGAGATGAAAATGTATGTCTATATATCCTTATACGCTTGCAGGAATATTTATCATACAAGATAACAGAATCTTTTCTTGCCGTCTGTTTTTTGAAGGTTCCCAGTGGATCGTTACAAACGATTCGTTGTTATGTGATATTTACAAAGTTAGCATCAGCTTCATAACTTCATCGAAGGTTTTTTCAATGATGCATAATCATTGTCTACACCTATACTAGAACAAAATTTCTAATGTACCTTGAGCAGGGGAAGAGCAAAGGATTGATGGCTTCACTAGGTGGATTCATCTTGCAATTATTACATAAGTTAAAATAAAAATTGAAGGTAAAAATAAAGGGGTTTTGGTTTTTCTTAGATTACTTGCCACGGTCTTGTTGCAAATGTGACTCCAAGTCCAGCGCCTATTAGTATGACCTGGTATGCTACATTGCCCCATGGAACTGGCTTAAATATTGGTGCGCCAGTAACTTGTATAGTCTGGCCAGGGCCGAGTCCAGGACCTATATGCTCAAGGTTCAATTGGGTATGCACATGATATATTCCTGGCTCTAGTGCCTTTGCTGTGATCGAGTAAGGTAAAGTTCCTTGAGCTGGTATATCAATAATATTTCCCGGTGGATCTCTAGAAACGAATTCCCATCTATTGCCCGCATTGGTTGATTCACTGAACAATGACATCCATCCTCTCAAAGGTCTATTTACAAGACTTTGAAGGGTACCGCTGACAGTAATGGTATCTCCAGTGTTTACAGTCTGTGCTGAAAATGTCTCATCTTGGATCCTGACGAATCTACTTTGAAGTTGCGCCTGCACACCGTGAGCCTCTACTTGAGGTGCTATGGATGCGACCGTAGATAGAATAATGACTGCCCCTATTAATACAATTATTGTTGTCTTAATTCCCGTCGTAACTCTACACCTAGGCTTACCAGAAAAAACAAAGATATATGCTTTGCTGTTAGTGGCGCTGGTAACTTAACTTCTGCTCAAGGTTCTCATGAAGGGCTGTTAACTTTCGTCGGGTGAGTCAAAATTTGAGAGCCAAATGTAAGCGGTTTTTTGTCTAATATCATCGTAAAACTGAATCGTATGTTGATATTTCCGAGCGATACTCTCATCCTTCTCTATATTGGAATAGAAATGTAACTTTTCCCGAAGATAATTAACAATGTGATTCCTTATTCGGATTCAACTGGTTATCTGGGTCATCAAATAGCGGCTAAGCGAAGGCCCTTCCATCTTTACATACTCCGTATTTCTTTACATTACATTTAATGAAATAATTTTCCATTGAATTATCTCGGTATATATTTTCAAGCTCTTTTGTGGCACTTGGCATCGTTGAAATTCCTCTCCTATGACGTCAAAAAAATTCTTCGATTCATTCTCATCCCATAAAGCTAAATGTACAAAATTTCTGTCGGTTCACATAAGTTTTCAGACAGGAATTTTTATCATTCGACCTTCGTTCTTTAGCTCTCATTTTTTTCTTTTAGTGGACGAAAACCTTGCCACTTGGACATTGTCATTAGCTTTTGAACGCTGACTTAGTTATTCTCTGGTTTTTCTGAATTTCCACTCGGTATTCTAATTCCACATAAAAAATAGATAATTATTGCTAATGGGATCGAGTGGATGGGATTACTACAACGCGAGTGCTAAAAATCTGCCGTCATTCGCAATATCTACTCAGGACGTTGAAGGGACCTAGACGCAAAATTTAAAAAGGCTACACTTGAATGTATAAACGATGACTTTACCAAAGGGATATGGTGGCAGTGGCGGTCGTGTAAGTAGTAGCGGTGGCAGTGGCAGAGATGACATTGAACGCATGATAGGCAAACGAGTGGAGAACATGACAGGTATATTCGTAATGGGATTCGTTCTTGCTTGGATAGCGACTGCTGGTGGTGTTTATGTTGGTGTTACAGTATATCCGTGGGCTTATCCATTGCCAAGTGGTCTTTATGCACTTTCAGTGTTGACCGTAATTGAAGCACTAGGATTGTTCTGGATCTTAAAGATAACAAGAGAAAAACCAATGCGTCCCTAGAACTCTTTCACTTTTTTCTAACTAATTTTTAACAATTTTTTACCTTAATTTCTTGCCCTTTTCATTGGTTTATTCTTAGAGGCTTATTCGAATAGTGAAAATAGGTTGAATCGACGCTCTTAACATATAAATGAATTCAGGATAAAATTTTATATAGAAGCGTTAGGAGAAGGTTGTTAATGGTCTGGCTTAGACGCACAACACACTACTTATTCATAGTAGTAGTTGCTGTTAACAGCACCTTACTTACTATCAATGCAGGAGACTACATTTTCTACAGTGATTGGGCTTGGACATCATTCGTAGTATTTTCGATATCACAATCAACTATGCTTGTGGTAGGTGCGATATACTATATGTTGTTCACAGGTGTTCCGGGAACAGCTACGTATTATGCGACAATCATGACAATTTACACTTGGGTGGCAAAAGGTGCATGGTTCGCTTTGGGATATCCTTACGACTTCGTTGTAACACCAGTTTGGATACCTTCGGCAATGCTCTTGGATCTCACGTATTGGGCCACAAGAAGAAATAAGCACGCAGCGATAATAATTGGCGGAACATTGGTCGGACTTTCATTGCCAATATTCAACATGATCAATCTGTTGTTAGTGAGAGATCCATTGGAGATGGCATTCAAGTATCCGCGGCCTACATTGCCTCCATATATGACGCCCATAGAGCCTCAGGTCGGAAAGTTCTACAACAGTCCCGTAGCATTAGGTTCAGGTGCAGGAGCAGTACTTAGTGTACCGATTGCTGCATTGGGAGCAAAGCTCAACACGTGGACATACAGATGGATGGCCGCGTGGAGTAAATGGGACTAACTCACACCCCTTCCTTTTTTGTTTTAATTTATTATCTCAGAACTATTCTATAATTAGGTACCAATTTTTATGACAATATGTATACGACCCTGTTCGAACCGTCAATGTAAAGTATAAGTTCAACTTTTCTTTAACCTTACTCTGATACAGCAATAATCATGTCAGATGATCATGATCGTAATAAAACTCAGGAAGAGGGAACAATTTGTGAATATTGTGGTTTAGTACTGGAAGCATGCATGTGTGCTTGTCCGTATTGTGGAGAGAGAGATTCCTGTGAATGCTGTTTGTATGACGCCGCTACAGGTGGATAATACACTCCTCATTGAATCGATTATAAACCATTAAAAGTAGGACGTGAGAAAAATAAAAAATTGAGCAGTGCACTTGTGAAGAATTCACTCTCTTGGGTAATTGGTGGTCCCCAAGGAAGCGGTGTGGATTCGGCAGCTAATATCTTCTCTAGAGCATGCGCACAAGGCGGGCTGCATTTATTCGGAAAGAGAGAGTATTATTCTAATATCAAGGGTGATCATAGCTATTTCACTGTGAGGGTGGCGGAAAATCCGGTTAATTCCCATCTTGATGAGATAAATATTCTTGTAACCTTTGACGCAGAGACTGTATTTCGACATGCGCATAAAGTGGCAAAAGGAGGCGCGATTATTTATGATTCATCACTAGTTAACATATCTATCAACGAAGTTCCGACGATCGACGACCAATCGTCAATTCGAATTTCTGACATTCTAAATACAGCAGGATATCCGACAACCATACAGGGTATATTGGATTTTGCAAAATCAAACGGTTGTGTTGTCTATGGTCTTCCATACTTTGAAATGATTGAGGATTTGGCTAGAGGGCTTAATGATCCTTCATTAAGTAAACTTACGAGAATGGTTAACGTTATAGCGCTATCTTCGTCTTTAGCACTATTAAAGTTTGATAAAAAACAACTCATTAAAGCAATACAGACCGTCTTTCAGACAAAACCCAAAGTACTAGGCAATAATATCGCCGCGGCTGAATATGCGTATTCGTATATCGGGAAAAAATATGATATTGCCCAATTCATTTACATGCTTGAACCAAGACCACCACTGAAAGAATACCTGCTTGTACAAGGTAATCAAGCATCTGCTATGGGTAAGATTATTGGCGGATGTAGATTTCAAACCTACTACCCTATAACACCTGCAAGTGACGATAGTGAATTTTTGGAAGCCAATCAGATCTTTGACCTAACAAGCGGCGCCAAAGGGTCCATTGTGGTTGTACAGACAGAAGACGAGATAGCAGCAATTACAATGGCGATATCGGCCGCGTTAACAGGAGTAAGGTCTGCCACTGCAACATCGGGACCGGGGTTCTCCTTGATGGCTGAGGCATTAGGATGGGCAGGTATGAATGAAGTACCTGTTGTAATCACGCTATACCAGCGTACTGGTCCGTCTACTGGATTACCTACTAGACATGAACAAAGTGATCTCTTGTTTGCTATTCACGCAGGCCATGGAGAATTTCCAAGGATTGTTTTCGCTTCAGGAGACATAGAAGAAGCGTTTTATGATTCTATCAAAGTATTCAATCTGGCTGAGAAGTATCAATTACCTGTGATTCATATGCTTGACAAAGCATTGGCCAACAGTATAAAAACATGTAAAAAATTTGATCAACACAAAGTTCCAATTGAAAGAGGAGATCTGATTAGCAAAGTCGACGAAAATTTATCGACTAGAAGTGGTGGACATTACCTTCGATTTAGATTGAGTGATAATCCTGTGTCTACACGCGTACCTCTTGGAACGGAGAATGCAATTTTCTGGAATACTGGAGACGAACATACAGAAGAAGGACACATAACGGAAGATCCTGATCTAAGGAACAAGATGGTAAGTAAAAGGATGAATAAATTGGAAAAGGCTTTGTCCGAGATACCAATTGAAGATAAACTTGTATGCTTCGAGTTTGGAAAATCAACAGGGGATATAACAGTTGTCAGTTGGGGTTCAACAAAAGGCGCTATTATTGAGGCTATGGAAATGCTTGCCAGGAGAGGCAAGGGCATTAGGTTTATTCAACTTAGATTGTTACACCCATTTCCTTCTTATGAAATGATGAACTTATTAAAAAATACCAGGCTACTTATCGACATCGAAATGAATTATACTTCTCAACTTGCATCATTAATAAAACAACATACTGGAAGTGACATTGACTATAGGATCGTGAAATTTAATGGTAGACCAATGTCAACCAGTGAAGTTTATTATGCCGTAAGTGCTATATTAGAAGGTACGTCACAAAAGAGAATTGTGTTAGAACATGGCACTTAAGTTAGCTGAATACAAAACAACTGTTCACAATGATTGGTGTGCAGGATGCGGCGATTTCGGAATTCTTAATGCTATTCAAATGGCTCTTCATGAGATGCAAATCCCTCGCCATCGAGCCGTGATTTTTTCGGGTATCGGTTGTTCCGGAAAGACACCTCATTTCATAAATACATATGGAGTTCATACACTTCACGGAAGAGTATTACCCTTTGCTCAGGGTGCAAAGTTGGCTAATCCTGATCTAGAAATAATCGCATTGGGCGGTGATGGAGATGGCCTTGGAATAGGGGCTGGTCATTTTGTTGGCGCGGGCAGGAAAAATGTGGATATCCCTTACATATTATTCAATAATGCAGTATACGGGCTGACTAAGGGTCAAGCATCGCCGACGCTTAAATTGGGAATGAAGACTAAATCCCTATCCCAACCTAATTCGAACAGTTCGGTTAATCCTATCTCACTCGCGTTGGTAGCAGGTTATACATTTATTGCTCGCTCATATTCCTATGATGTTAGACATCTTCGTGATGTTATAATAAAGGCAATTCAACATAAAGGTCTAGCATATGTAGATGTTCTTCAACCATGTCCCACCTACAATGATATAAATACTCGTGAATGGTTTCAGGGTCAAGATAATATCGACCAAGAATCAGGACATCAGGTGCCTAGGATTTACAAAATAGAAGACAGAGGCTATGACGGTGTGGTGCATAATACTAACGAGCTAGGTAATAAAATGGCCCAAGTTTTGGATATTGCCAATGAATGGGGCAGTAAGATCCCAATAGGGATTTTCTATCAAAATGAATTTGTCCCGACCTATCACGAACGCATATCTCAACACATTTCAGATTATGCTACTAACCCGCCAGCAAAACAGCCACTCTGTACTACCGAAGGAGTGCCGTTAGCGGATATCAGTAAACTATTATCTGCCTTGAGAATTGATAACTGAGTAATATCAACTACACTTTTTCATGATGCGAATTTTGGACGCTATTTTAAAAATTCAAATTCTTATGTCAAATATTTGGATATTAGTGGTCATCAATGTCCTCTAGAATAACCATCTATGGTCTTTAACTATGCAGATTTCTCCCGTTGGTAATTGTCAGAAGAGGGTACCCTTCACTTTCGACCCGAAGAAGAGACTCATTTTAGTTTGTCGACAATATGTGAGGAAAAATAGAGGTAGGATGACTTTTATTTCAATATCGTCATTGTTATCATTAGCGTTTAGTTGATGATAGATACAATTGTGAACAAAGTGGATTCAACACCTGAACAGGTTTCATCGATCTATGAAAGATCGAAAAAAAATATTTCAAATTTCAGACATATCGTAGACAGGCCACTTACATTA
>JAKEIK010000274.1 GCA_022545895.1 Nitrososphaeraceae archaeon
AATTTTACTATCCTGAGCGTACTTTTAGACTAATCGGTATTTACATTAGATACTGGGAAGGAATTCGTAAATTCAGATATTTCTACTTAGTCAACTGTCGTCATAAGAAAAAGCAGTTATGCCGGGGTGAAAATATACTTTGTTTCTGTCATTTGCGATATTTTGTCCTCAGCTGTGACTATGGTATCAATCCGATGTTCAGATTCAAGACAACAGTTGCAATATGCACCTTCACAATCACAGACATATCGATGTGGACACACCAAGCACTTACATCCCATGGCAATTAATCATCTTCGTGATATAAAACATTTCTTGTCAAACTTTGTTACTGTATTTATCACACAACGACATGTATTAGTCCTTACCAAAGATAGGTACTAGACGTAGTAAAGTATGGGCTGGCTATTGGTTCATTGACTCTCATATTGCCTCAAACCAGCCCATTGTAGATCTTTGAGGATATGTTGCGTTATTCTTTCCATCACATTCATGTCATGCCTAACTTCAATTGCTGACGGATTCGCACCTACGGCAAGTCCTAATATGGTAAAATAGTATTAAAGCTTTTAATATTAAATTAAATGCAATCTTTAGAGTTTCTAAATAATTAGGTTACCTGTACAAGATAATCGAAGTTCACATGTTTCGTCACAATACCAATAGAAATAGATTATGTTTCATAAGAGATATTTTGTTTCTGCAACTATTCTTTTAGAAAATCATAACTTTGCTACCCTTGATTAACGAAGTCTATAATTATTACCATTTTAGGTATAGCAATATGTACGAGCTTTTACTTATCAAAGTGGTTATCTTGCGTTACCGGTTTATATAATGCAATGTAAATGATACTAATTATGATACAAGGCTTTATATAATATTTTGTCAATGTATCTCCATGAGAAATAATATATCCTGTGCTTCTTGTAATAGAAAAATTGAAGACGACGATGCATGTGTTTATTTAACAAAGGAAAATGGAACAAAGTATGTCTTTGACAGTTATATATGTGCCGAAATATTTCAAACCTTAAATCATGTGAAGCGCAATGTGAATATTCGAGAGGTAGTACCATTTGTTAAATAACGAATTCTGCCATTCTGGAGGGATTAGTAACAATATCTAAGGTTTTATTGGTCGATGACAACATAGATCGTCTTACAATATTCCAGGAAGGATAGAAAGATATGGCTTAAGTGTAAAAGGTTATTCAAGTCCTCTTGATGCATTAGCAGAATTCCACTCTGGAATATTTGATGTGGCGATAGTCGATATAATGATGTACGCAATGTATGGCAAGGAATTCTACAAGAGGTTAGCACATGTTGACAAGGCCATAAAATTAATATTTTTGACGCCTAACAACGAGGATAATAATGAGATAAACACAATGACATCAAATCATTTGTGGATTATAAGAAAACCAATTACCGTCAAAAGTCTCTTTGAGGAAGTAACATCTATATTGGCACTAGAACAAAATATCCCCTTATTATGAATGCGGTTACGAGTATTGAATAAAATGGGTTGATAACGATTTCCTTTTAAGGTAATAAATCTAATGTCAGTTTCAGCTCGGCAATTTCCGTTAGAATCACAGTTTTGTCAATTTCGTCTCTGGTATCATGCATCAATCTTTCACATGCTTGCATTTCTGACAATACAATGTCTTTTTTGTCCTTACAAAGACCGTGATATACATCAATAAACTAATATGTTACCTTTCTGTTTCTCTCTTTGAAACCACAGGTCTTGGCTACGATATCGTAAGGTTCTTCAGAGGTGGTAACATTCATTTCAATTCCCCCTTACTACGTCTTTTGAATGTGCAAGATATTGCAATAATAGGAACGTAGCTTGCAATGATCATTAGTTAACTAGGTGATATAAACTATAATAAGATATACTCAAATGAAGCTTAGTCTCTCTGCAATTATTTGAGATTGACGAAATATGTTGATAGGGGCAGTTACGAATTATTATACAACTATCGTCATATTCTAGCATTGATTGTTTTAATTATAATGAATTACTGACTATTATTAAAGTTCATAATCTCTGTTTATCTCATCATGTCGAATCTTTAAGGATAATTCTCTTCCATCATAATGATCAACTTTGTCTTTTGGAATTACATATTCATGAGACACTGTTCTTCCTTCTATCACCAAAAAGCTATCTTTGTATTCGCCTGCAACATAACCAAAGCTTGTGCTATCCTTAGTTCGAACGGGGGTTCTGTTGGAGATAATTGCATTCCAATTCATTTAGATTGATTACTTGTTAACTATGTGCAGACTAAGTAATAAAAGATTCAAATAATAATAACTAAAGCGGATACAATCCATATATAGTATATTGCCTAGATAATTTTCACAATGACCTATGTATCTAGCAGGTATGAGGTTAGGGAGAATGAGATTGCTGATATGGCTGTTTCTGAGGGACTAAAGGAAGCTCTAGTAAAGTGTGGTTTTATTGATCGCCACCAAATTCTTTCATATACTACTGGCGAGTTAGCTTCAATTTTGGAAATTGATCAATATGTTGCGAAGCTAATTCTAGAAGCAGCCAAGCTGTAGTGAATCTTCAAATCTCATCATTATAAAAACAACTCGTTACCTACCTTGGTATACTATATTTTACTTGTTTGTATTAAGAGCTAACGGTGTCTGAAGGTCACAATCACATAATCACAATCTTTTTTGGGGGAAAAAAATGTGTCCATTGCTCCGCCTAACCTTCATTCTAGATTATGAAAGATACACAAATTCAGATACACCGATTCAAATTGACACTTATAGATGTCCCTTGCGAATTGAATATAAAATACACATGGGTTAAGCAGCTTTCTCAGATACGAAAAGTTCACGAAGATACAGTAACTAAAATTTGGTCGAAATTTATAATAAAGTAATAACTATGGTAAATTTAGCCACGGAACACCAAAAAATATATCTGTACCGACTCACAACACCAAAATCCACTTCGATGAGACAGTAACTGTACTAGGAATTATCTATGCTTGCCACATTATGAGTAGAAACTAATTAGCAACTAAAAATGAATTGATAAATAAAAATAAAAAGAAATGAAATAAGTGAACCTACTTCGCTCCTACTCCTTCCTTTATTTCGCCACTTATGTTACCGAGGACAGTTGCAGCTCCACCAATTATTTTCTTGCCTACCTCAGCCGTCTGGTTTAATAGGGATGAGCCTGCATCGCTTGCATTTTTACCTAATTCATTTGCTGTTGCGTTTACCGCTTCACCTGTCTTATTCATTGCGTTTGATGCATTTGTAGTTACGTTTTGTGCTGTCACACTGCTTGTTGTTACGGCCAGCAATAAAACTGACAAAGCTATTCCTATGACTGAAAGTTCTTTCTTCATTAACATGATATGAGCACGATACCATTTAAGTATTGTGAGCTAGCCCCTTACCATCACTAGCGTGCGTGCAGAACATTAGCAACTCTAATAAAACATTGGCTTAGAAATAGTATCGAAGCCGCATCCTCAACTGGTTTGGGGTTTATAGTTGTCTCCATGCCAGTTTTTGATCAAATCAAGCACTGGCGGGTATTATTTTGTAAATGTCTGCAATAATATCATTTACAACCACGTTTCTCTAAAATGGTAAGAATTTAGCCATTTTTGAATTATTTTTTGGTCTTATAACCTTTATACTTCTCTCGCGTATCAACCTATATAGATTGTCGCGGATTCTTTTAGTTGAAGATGAAACAGACCTGATGCAATTATATCGTGATGCATTAAATGGTGCAGGTCACGAAGTTGATGGGTTCACAGATTCTTTAGCCGCTTATTCACATTTTCAAGAGAACTCTGAGAGGTACGATGCGGTAATTTCCGACGTAAGAATGCAAGGAATGTCAGGAGTTCAATTAGCAAAGAAACTAAAGGATGTTAGCAAGGACGTACAAATTTTCTTAATGTCTGCATTTGATTGAATGAAGACCCCCATTCGGATCTAAGGGAAATAGGGCTAAAGGAATTTCTGCAAAAGCCATTTCATATGAAACAATTAGTGGCTATGGTTGAAAAGCATATTGGACAAAAATCTATCATGGATGCTCCCCAAATAGGTCGTTGTGCTAATTAATACTGTATTCCCGATATAACAGATTATTTCTTAGATGTGAATCGATATTTCGGAGAACGTTTGGGTTGCCTTCCACATGTTTTCTCATTTGTGGATCACTGTATTGGACATCAAGATAGTTTATTGAACAAAGATTAGAAGAATACTCGAACTCCACAGCTAGCGTCCCAGAGTTTATGATCCCTTCATACATATATCTGACAAATATAAGGTCTGTCATACAGATCACATCATTATCATTGCCTGTCGGCGTAGCGTGTATTGTCCCGTTTCCACTATCAGGCAATCTAGTCACCATTATTCGACATTCTATATAATGATGGTCTCCATTTTTGATACAATAGTAGATTTATTTAGTCATCTGAGCTGTACTAACTGAGCTATTGGAAGTTGTAAATCTGTATCCATCGTTTAAAGGTCAACTTCACTGAAATTATTACCAGACTATGGTACATAATGTTCTTATAACTTGTGGTGATATATACTACGGGCCTCAGAATTGGAATCAATCAAGACTGAAGCAGAAGAAGATGAGTTCAGAGAAAATTACTCTCAGCAGTTACGGGGTAAAAAGCAACAAGTCTATGACACTCAAATGGGACATCACGGTTTAGAGGACGAAAGGAAGCAGGTTAATCAACAGGCAATGAAGACACCTGGACGAAGAGGAGAAATAATCAAAAATGAGGAAATCGACAAAGAATTTTCAAAACGTTATCGGGAACATAAAAAAAAGAATGTAGTTTAGTAACATATATCTATCCTCAGGCTTTCCTTTTTTTCTTTTAGGACAAAGGGTACTATAATGACCAAACGACTAATGCAATTGTGGAGCGACGACATTCTTTCGGAGTTTGCTATAAAATTCAATTCCGTTACAGTAGCGACCACATCAAATAATTCAGACGTGCTGGTAAAGATGATTGATGAACGCCCTTATAAAACCGGCTACAACATCAATTGGTATTATACTCTATCTCAATGGGTTATTTACTATCTGGCAAACAAATATCTTATTTCACTTGACTCAAAAATTTCTGAAGCAAAAGACTTCAAAATTCATAGTGATGAAAATAATGAAGTTGACGTGAGCTCA
The DNA here is from genome assembly GCA_022545895.1 of Nitrososphaeraceae archaeon. GTDB lineage: Archaea > Thermoproteota > Nitrososphaeria > Nitrososphaerales > Nitrososphaeraceae > TA-21. Next base: position 5,228 of record JAKEIK010000274.1, read on the forward strand.
TACATCCGTGTCAACGATATCATAAAGGTGAAAAACAAACCACCTCCAAAACCAGGTTTGAAATGCCATTTTTGTAATCTAAAATACTGTTTGGAGGAAGAGAGGACTGAACATGAAGAATTCTGGCACAGCAAGAAATTAAATCAATCCCGCATGAGTAACCTTATATAATTAAATTTCAGAAAATCATTTCACATTACAAACACGGTTGAACATATCTTTAGGAAAAAAGAGAGATAAACAATATTGTAGAATAAGGTTTGAGCATGAATTGAAAGGATATCAAAAACTAACACTCATTAATGCAATACTTGGGTTGGTCATTCTAGTACCGATCATAGTAGGATACGTATACATCAATAATTTGATTGGATTCCCCGTTTTGGGTTTTTTTCTTGGTGGAGTATTACTCCATGTATTTCTACTAATTATTGTGAATGCCTCCAGTCTCTATGTTGCCTTTAGAATAAAGAATACGAAGATTGCCGGTCTCCTCTTAATAGTGTGCGGAGTAGTCATACTTGCTTCAGCGACTTTTCTCGGAATTCCCTCATTTGTCTTATTTTGTATTGGAGGGGTACTTGCTTTAAGGGAGAAACCAACATTATCTCGTTTGTTCCAAGGGAAGGAATAGAAGAGGTTAGCATTAATATGCGTGACATAAGAGTGGCTCTTAACAAGTACATTTTACCAATTCCCTCAGATAAGCTCTTTGGCATAGATACGAGCTCTTCACCTGCGCACGTTGGAAAACTTGCAAATGCGATCGATATAATAGCGCCAATTCAAACGCCCGTGCGAGCAGCTGCCGATGGGACAATCACATATGTCAAGGCCTATTCAAACATAGGTGGGGCTGACCCTATGTTCTGGAACTATTCAAACTTTATAGCTATCATGCATGCTAATGGTGAATACACTCGCTACGATCATCTGGCATTTTCAAGCTCCAGAGTAATTATCAGTCAACCAGTCAGGGCTGGCCAGGAAATCGCTAGAGTTGGTATGACTGGATACACATACACACCTCATCTTCACTTTCAAGTCTTTGTTTTTACCGGCTCGAACATATGGGAAGATTACCAAACACTCAAAGTTCGTTTATCTTAGTGCATTTTTACAATTTCTAGTAAAACAAGTTACAAAATCAAATTTAATTCAGATTATCTCCGCATTCAATGGTTATTACGATTGGTTACAAAATCGCTTGACAGGGACAAGGTCTCTAATTTTAGTTCATTCACTTTCTCAGTAAAGAAATCTAAGGTCGCATTTTCACAAACTTTTTTCAAACTCGCTTGGTAGAATTAAATAAGTTTCTCCTCCTTGAATATTGACTATGTATTCTTTATCTTCTGACGTAGCTCTTCCTCGATATAAATTTCACCTAAACCCATGGGTTTAGGTGACACAGGTTGTAAGATTGTTCATATTTTAAAAATGAAACATTGCATTTAAGGGATTATTCTGGCTATATCAAGTATTAACGGTCGCAAAACATAAAGTGAATTAGACGTGTCCTATTATTTATTCATGAGAACATCTTTTTCTTTGAGCTAAATACATGGATTCGTCTTACAACTAGATTTATGGCTAAATAAGCGAAAGAGGATGCAATAAGTGATGCTATTGTTGCTGCGGGTATGGGCGGATATTCAATTCTCAATAATTGCAGGAGAATGAAAAATCTTGTCACATTGCTGATAATCTCAAATATAGAGTCAGCGAATAACATCTTCTTTACGATTTGTTTCAAAACTGGGAAATTTATTTGGCCTGTAAATCTTTTTGTATATTTTTTACGATTATCGAAGTGAAAGAGAACAACAAAAACGATTTTGGCAAAGAAAAATCCGGATATTACAGTTATTGCAGAATTTGCAAAATCGTCAGTGGAATATTTCGCAGATACATATGCAACGACAAGACTAACAATAAAACCAACAGTACCTGAAATTAGTAGATTTTTGTTGAGAGATATCGTGTTACTATATCGTTTGTAAAAGTTTGTAAAGAGATTTGTTACCACGGCACGATCTTCGTTTTGTTTAGTTAAATAATAACAAAATGGTCGGGTGAATTTTTGGGTGATATTGAACAATAAAGTAAAAAGGGCATAAGTGGGCTAGCCTTCTGTTAATTTTTCGCTTGTCAGTTCTTCAGTTATAGTCTGGGTTTCTGTTATGGGCTTTTTAGTAACTATTACTTCTTCCTTAACATAAGATTGTTTTGTAGTTTCGAGTTCCTCTCTTTTCAGTGGTATCTTTATCTCAGTTCTTGACTCAACTGGTTCTTGATCGGTCATTTGCGGTTCTGAGATAGGTCTTCTCTCTAAAACCAGTTCTTCATGGGTTAGGCTAACATCCATATGCTTTGTTTCCTTTATTGGCTCTTTTACGATTGTTGCCTCTTCCATTATTTGTCTTGTTCTAGGCTCAAGTCTTTCCTCTACCAATGACACAGTAGTTTGGGAGTCTTCCTGATCTTCTTCCAATGGTGACTCATGTTTGACGTACAAATCCTTTGCTTCTTTTTCAGTTACTTTCAAAACAAGTTGATTTCCATCAAACGCTTGTGCTAAATGCTTTGGAATTTGAAACCACTTTGTATTTACAATGCCCTTGTGTGTTATGACGTACTCTGAAGTTACTTGTCGGACTTCGCCAAGACTGTAATCGTCGATGCCTCGTGCCTCCTTCTTTATAACTTCTTCCCAGAGTATATTTCCATTATCGGTAGATTCCATTCTACAGTACTATCTTCAACATACGATTTAATGCTTCAGAGTCGCAGAATAGTAGAATTGAATTAAGAGATATTATGCAGTATAAAGTACTTGAAAGAGGAAAAGATAACTAAACCAAAAGAACAAGGTAGCATACAGCCTTCTGTATCGGATAACTTAAGTCCAACAGAAAATTTACCCTCAAAAAATCTCGATAGTGCCGTGAAGACTAAACGCAAGCCCACCCTCAAAGAAATGGTCGTCTCACCCGAAATGCCCAAAGCGACGATAACTGTAATTCGACCCACTACTTTGGAGAAAGATGATTCTCTTTCAGGAAGGGCTAGCGATTTAATGGAATCGATGAAGGATAAGACAGAGGAAGCCATCGATTCAATAATGTCGGCGACCGGACAAGGTGTGAAACGAACACTAACCAATCTCGATACAGGCCCTCTAGTAATTCCAATTATTGAACAAAAGAGTTCTTCTGAGACTAAGACCTATATAGAGGAAATAATGATTGAAAAAAGAAAAGTGGAACGAAAAAAGAACATTGAAGTTAAGGTGGCTTATGATGAAATTTTTGTCAATGGTAAAGAGATAGGGAGCAGTATGGGTGATACTTTAAAAGAAATAAAAGACAAAATACTAGAGATCGTTACTTTTGACCACGATAGAAATGAGAAAGAACTAGAAAAAATCAAACGTGGCATAATACCTTTGTTAGAAAATAACAGTGAAACCGAAAAAATAATACCGTTATATGCCGAACAGGTAGTAGTATCTAAAAGAACAGTCAAGGTTGCAGATCTTATAATTCGTAAAAGAAAAGTGACTGACAAACACAAAGTGGGCATTGATCTGATTACAGAGCAATTGACAGTTCGAAATCCGACTGGCGGTTCATCGGCTTCTGAAAACGATGAATAAACTTCGGCTTCCCACTCCCTTATGTCAGCTTAATAAATCCGAATTATAATAATGAAAGCACCACTCAAATTGGTTTATGAAGCCAAAGTAGGATATGTCGGTAATTTGGTTTGAAGAACAGAATGTTAAAGGCAGCTTACCACTCTTTTGTAGCTCAATGCGGTATCTACTTGTAACCACTTACATGAGAGGGAACTGGGTTATTTAGCCATAGGTTTACCACTAGTTGGGTTAATTGCAACTAGAACATTCGAAATATCATCGAATTTGACTATTTTATAGTTATCACCGGCTTAGGATGCTGCTTATCCATGGATAAAGTATTATCTTTTTCATCGATCGTTGTGAATAACTTAAC
>JAKEIK010000275.1 GCA_022545895.1 Nitrososphaeraceae archaeon
ATTAAGTGCAAATTCTTAGTAGATAATGAAAAAATAGAACCAAAACCAAAATTAATAGTCAATTTATCTCTAGGAAATTATGTTGATTTGATTATTTTACTATTCCTTTTTTTCTAGTACACGAATCGAATTACGAGGATAAAGGATATAACATGTATGACGATATAATTAAAGATATATGGAAAGGACTAAAATTATTCTTCTTGTTGGCTTTTTTTTGCTCTTATTCATAGTCTTTACAAGTCATCTTGATGTTTCCTTTGCACATACCAGTCAGACTTTTGGAAATACCACTGTTGAAATCGGGTGGTTAAATGAACCCCCACTTGTTTCTGATCTAAATAGTATAACTTTACAGGTAAGTAAAGGGGTTAGTGGTAATCAAACACCCATTCTGAATGCTCTTTCGAACCTTTCATCCTCTGCCAAATTTGGAACAATGACAAAACAACTAGATTTTCAACCATCACCAACAACGGATGGTGCATATGATGCAAAGATAATTCCAACTAGAGTTGGACCGTATAGCATAGTACTGCAAGGCGATATAAAGGGACAAAAACTTGACAGTGAATTTAAGATTGAAGATGTAGAATCTAAAGGAATCTATTCTTTCCCAGACAGTTCGATCGATCCCACTAATACAAATAACATGAATGAACAAGTTCAGAACGCTATTAGTAAGTTATCAAATGACGTTCAAAACACTAGAGATGATTTGAATACATCACAGATAGAAATGACCAATATTCAAAAATCCATTAATGGTTTGCAAAATAATTTGAATAGTTCGTATTTGATTTCGATAACTGTTCTTGGGATCGCTATTGCCGGCATTGTAATGGCGGCGTATTTATATAATATACTACGTGTAAAGAAGGGAATGCTTGAACGTTCCTAGCACAATAATAGCAGCTACCAGACCGTAACGAAGTATCAATATCATTATCAGATGTGACATAGCTTAGTCTACATTTTGGATTAGTTGTCAATGACGCAAAAAATATCTTTAATCAGGATTATTGAATATCTCATGACAGTTAAATAAGTTTCGGGGAGCATTAAGAGTAATGAATTAAAACAGGGTAACGCAATAAATTTGATACACTATCTTGATGTCTATACAAAAAATATTGTATCGTAGATATGTTTTTCTTTTGATTCTGTTCCTTTTTGTATTTTTGAATGAATTTAACCATTCACAGTTTATATTGGGTCATTTTTTTGGAACAACCAAGAATATAGGAGACTACCAAATAGTTTTTGCGCCATATCCTGCTCTTCCTTTTGCTGGTGACAACTCAACTTTACTAAATTTTAGTATCCTTGACAAGGATAATAAGAACGTAGATAACATCTCTGCATCACTTATTGTAAAAAACAAGGTGAATGGTTCCATCATTCAAATTTTTCCGTTTAAATTTTATGAATTAAGTGATATTACTTTTCCGTACACTTTCAAAGAAATTGGAGACTACCAGCTTTCTTTACAGGTCAAGATAAATGGCGATCCCACTTATTCTCAAACTCCGATATCGTCTGATTTTGACATATCAGCTACAAATCCAAATCAGGTGATACCTACTGATGAGCTCATAATTTACTATTTAGTGCCCGGCTTAGCTGTAATAGCCGCCATTGTATTTTATTTGAGACACAAAAACAAGATTTAATCTCAATAAGAAATCATAATATTCAACAGAAGGATAATCAAAAATTTAGTATTTCATTTACTGATATTCACTAGTACTATCTTTACACGTTGTTATTCTAATATTATAAGCTAATTTATTAACCGTACGCATTCAATCAATCTGATAAGTCTAGCCCTAGTATAGTTCATGATATACAAACATTAATTATTACACCTTGGACAAATTATAGTTAAAATACATTATTGAATAAGGATTACTATGTTTAGCTTGATGACTCCGCTATACTTGTCAATCTAAACTACTTAATTCGATTGATGTACCACAATACTATTATTATCTTGAAGTACAGAACGATCGGATGAATAAATACTACTTTCTTACACTTCCGGGACTTGTATTTTTACTTGCCTTTAATTCAAACACAAACAATTTTATATTTGGCCACACTTTTTCTGGTGATGAAAGTGCGTCATTTTTGACCATAGTTGAAATGATCAAAATAGAATCACAATTGGCACAAAAGGATCTTGCATCTAATGCTACTAATGCAAAGGAACATGCCGAACATACGACTGAACATATAACGGCAAATGATACTAAAGAAATTAACGAAAGAAATCCTCGACTTGCGACTGAGCTTAATAACACATTATCAGATTTTGTCAAGACATTTGAGTCTCAATCACCATCAGAATCAGCAGTTAAAGACAAGGTTAGTAATCTTGGTGATGTATTGTCTGAGGTTGTAAGCGCTAGAATAGATAAAGACCAACTCGATAATGTAACCGTAAAAGCTCTGGTTGTAAATGATCTAGTTGGTGAAGGGTTGGAACACTACAATAGTTCTCTTGGTATGGAAGAAAATAAGACATCTGCCTCAAATGCAACTGAAAGCGGAAGCAATGAAACTGCAAAGATAGTGAATGATGCTGATTATCAGAGTGCGCAAGCGGCTATATCGCGTGCAATAGATATGTACAATGAAATCAAACCAAGTGGAAATGCAAATTCAACTGAATTGGGAAACTCATTGAATTCACTAAAAGACACGATTGATAGTAAGAGTCCCTTTGATCAAGCTGACAAGACAGTTGATGATAAAATCACACCTTTGCTAAATGGTATTTTCAAGCTAAAGTTGGCTGAAGAAGCAGGTCATGGAGGAGAAGGTGATCATGCAGGAGAAGGACAAGACAATAAAGGAGAAGAACAACATTCTTCCTCAGGAAATGAGACCCATTAGACAAATAACAAAGGATGAAGCTAGGCTGTTCCTTCTGTTCTATCATATTATTACTCATTTTTATTTTACTATCAAAAGATGAACTTGCAAATGTGAATGCTCTCATTATTGAGAATAATCCATTTTACGGATTAAGCAACGCCAAGATAAAGGCTGTCGAGTTTGCCACTGATGATAATTTGATAAATGTTAAACTAGAATACGCCCCCAAGCATTTAAAATTGGTTCTCCAGAATTTTTTAAGGCTACTTTATCTTATAAGGATACAAATGAAATAGCATTGCATGTAGATACGGACATAGTAATATCTAAAGATGGTAAAGAAGTTTTTAAAGAGTCAAGTGGATACTCTAAACCGTATGTTCATACTCCAAATGGAATAGTTCTCTCTTCCTATAAGTTTGCAGATTCAGGA
>JAKEIK010000276.1 GCA_022545895.1 Nitrososphaeraceae archaeon
GTCGCTTAAAGTAATTATAATTTCATTACTGATGATCGTCGCCACTCCGTTTATGGAGGTAGAATTGTACGTTTGTAGTGTATTTAATAATCCTGCTAGTTTCTCAGCTTCATACTTGTCATCACATTCAAATTTCTCTGTTTTGTTCATAGTTAAGTTATAGTCATAGCGGTTTTCCATCATACATAAATTCTTGTATCATGTCCTTGGCTTTCTCTCTTCTTTGTTTAAATTTAATCATAAATGATTTCGACTCCGTCGCTAAATCACTCTTACATTCTCCGCATAGCAGGTTCCCACCTTCACATTTTATGAGACGTTCTTCTGATTGTACTTCCGAGTCAAAGAAGTACCGAAGATACCAGTACACTGGACATTCAAGAGCATTGCCACCCAACTCTCTTTGAAGTGCGACCGTGGGCTGGCCACCTGTGAAGGCCGCAGAAACCTTCCTGTCAATAGTTTCTGGATCATCAGTTGTAAATAGGGCATTCTGAGGTTTTGATGAAGACATCTTGCCTGAAGTGTCAAGAGCAGGAAGAAACTTGCTGTGAATTTGGGCAGGCTTATAATATCCCATACGATCCGCTACATCCCTAGTCATTCTCCAATATGGATCTTGGTCTATAGCTGCGGGTATTAGGACAGGAGTAGGTTTGCCTTCAATAAGGGATGGCAAAAAACATGGGGCTGATTGTATGGGGGGAAAACCTATCATTCCAATATTAGTAGAATGAGTAAATCCAAATACAGATTTAGAAGTGGAAAAGGTGATTCTCTTGGCAATTTCGTTTGCAAGAGGATACAAATATTGAATGTGTTTAGTATCCACAATAATCTTTGTTCTTTTAGCATCGAAACCTATCGCAATAATATCTAGTATATTTTCATAAGTAAATGACTTTATTTCTTGAAACGTACGATCTTGATTATAAAGAAATTTCTCATCGTCTGTTAACTGGAACAGCAATTTTGAGTTGAATTTATCTTGAAGATACTTCGTAAAAAGCCATGGAAGTATGTGGCCCATGTGCACCATTCCTGATGGGCCTCTACCAGTATAGAGGTAAAAATTCTCATTCCTTTCATATTTATTTAGTATCCAATCAAAGTCACGATGAGAGAAGAAGTAATTGAGTTTTAATAGAGGATGCACATCTCCAACCAATTTCTGAACCTTTTGAAGTATATCTGGAGTTATGGGCTTGGTACCAAAGGTCTCTATTAATTTGTCATAATTGATTTCGCCTTGTACTTCCCAAGGTGTAATTTTCGACTCTTTAAAGTTGTCACTATTGCTATCACTGCCCTTGATGATGACATCTGAGTCATTACTAATATCATCGTCTACCTCAGAACTCATCACTAACTAACACTCTAGAGACTTAAACGTTTAAAAAGTCTTTTTCTGCTGAGGAACTTATTATTCATGGACAGCGCTAATAGTTCAGGAGAGCTTCATCCTATAGAAAAATTGTTACTTAAAAGACTGTCTGCCGTTGATTCTGTCATTTCAATCGAAAGGCTAGTTGACTTAACAGGTCTAGGCGTTGACCAAGTGAGACGGGGTATA
>JAKEIK010000277.1 GCA_022545895.1 Nitrososphaeraceae archaeon
AAAGAATTTGAAGCACAGATAATCGTGATACATCATCCAACTGCTATGGCTCCAGGATATACTCCAGTGCTACATGCTCACACAGCTCAAGTAGCCGCAACGCTTTCAGATTTCATAGCAAAAATAGACCCAAAGACAGGTGGAGCAACTGAGGACAAGCCAAAGTTTCTGAAGACAGGTGATGCTGCCATAGTGAGAATAAAACCTGTAAGGCCGCTTGCAATAGAGACTTTTAAAGAATTTCCAGAGATCGGAAGATTTGCCTTGCGAGATATGGGAACGACCATAGCAGCAGGTGTAGTCAAAGCCATAATCGAAAAGTACGATCCTAGCGCAAAGAAGTAAACATGAACTAAAACATGTGATTCTATCCTATGGCACAACAAGCACGAATAAAACTCACCAGCACTAATTTACCTATGTTAGAGAGCGTTTGCTCAGAAATAAAAGGAATTGGCGAAAAAAATGGCATTAAGTTGAGAGGACCTCATCCACTTCCGACAAAGAAAATGAAAGTTGTTACAAGGAAATCTCCATGTGGTCAGGGGACCAATACGTGGGACAAGTATGAAATGAGAATCCATAGGAGAGTAATAGATTTGGGAGCAGATGATAGATCCATTCGTCAGCTCATGCGACTAAAGATCCCTGATGACGTCTACATTGAAGTTTCATTGACGCAATAATTTCTTATTAGCAAAAGAAAGAGAACGTAATCACAGCAGGGAAACGAAACTTCCTCTAATTGACTATGAAGATGCCACTTATACTATCAATTTAAGGCGATCGGTGCCATTTCTGCTATCAGTTTGCTCTTGTCAGCTATTAACAAAGTCAATGTAGAATTTACTCCATCTATTCTAGTAATCCCTGTCATGGTTTCTTTAAATTCTTTCTCGGAAGAATAAACAATTTTTGTAATTAAATCATAGACTCCTTGTGTCCTGTAAACTTCTGAAATCGTAGATATTCTTTTCAGTTTTTCGGTAATTTGTTTGTCAAATGGAAAATGACAATTAATCAAAATGAGTGCTGATACCATATAGTACCTAATGCGTCAAGGTAGTATTAATCACTTTACTGTAACTAAAGTTTGCTCTAGTATCATTTCAGGAGATCCAATCATACTCAAATATTCGACATCTTTAAAGGGCCATGAATGCATGTCCCTCAATTGTTTCTCGTTCAGACGCGGTCAAGAACTCTATTTGACAAAGAAAGAACAATATTACAAGTTAAAGTCCATAATTGGCTCAAACCTACACTAGATGTGGTCGAATTAGTTGATTTTTATCAGGGTATTGGCATCTTTTGCCTAATGTTGGTATCATCGCCTTTAATTCAACCTTCTATTTACAAACTGTAATGATATGAAAAGACCTTTAAGCAGGTCTGTTTTCTAATAAAAAGGAACCAATTGGAGAGAAATAGACCTATCGGAATTACAATCATAGCAATACTTATGATAATTAGCGGTATTCTTTTTATAATAGGCGGTATCGGCTTAACCGCCCTCGGCATCATAAGCCTTGCCTTTCTGGCAGGAGGCATCGGTTCCATAATTCTTGGAATCGCAAGCTTGGTTGTAGCGTGGGGTCTTCTCAAAGGGGCTGGTTGGGCCTGGATTATCACGCTTATAATTACGATTATCTCCATAATCGTAAATATTGCATCTCTTGCTGGCGGAAATACTGCAAATATAATCGGTATAATCATCAATGGTATCATAATCTACTATTTGTATCGTCCTAATGTAAAAGCATATTTTGGTAGGTCGCGCACACCGATGGTTTGAATACTCACCAGCACTAAAGTAAAATCTTCTTTACACTATTCTTTCACTTCGACTAGAATAACTGTAGGTCAATAGCAGAAATAGTTCTGAATACCCTTGTTTTAGGGATTGGCAAATGATTGCTATTTGCCTACATTATAACTTCTTGTATGATTTGACAATTTTAGATTTTTTGGGAGTCGTAACCATCAGTGCAACTCCTAATAGAATCACAACCATTGCAACTATGGTTATCGTCGTAATAGACTCCTTGAGGATTGCCCATCCCAGGATAACCGCTATTACGGGACTTACATATGCAAATGTATTGGCTAAAGAAGGTGTTGTGACTCTTAGGAGCCAGTAAAAGTCTGTAAATCCAACTACAGTAATAATTATTATCAAATAAATTAGTGCAGCCAAGGATTGGCTAGAAATCTGAGATAGATCTAGACCTTGGTATTCTCCTAGCAGAAAGCTGACGGAAGTAAGCATTAAACCACCGGTGATCATTAACATACCTGAAGACGCAAGAACGCTTATCGGGAGCTTGGCTTTGGATGAGTAAAGCGAACCAATAGCCCACGATACAGAACTAATTATCAGAGCCGATATTCCTATGGGACTAAGCGTGCCATTTCCAATAGAAGGAGCAACTAGCAGCATCAAACCACCAAATCCAGCTGCTAACCCCATAATGATTAATTTGGTCATATGCTTTCTAAATATCAAGAACGCAATGACTGCTACCCAGAGTGGGATTGTAGAGTTGAGCAGCCCCGTGATACCAGAAGAAAGATATTGTGCACCCCAAGTTAGTAGCCCTTGGCCGCCTAGAAATAATGTGAATGCAAGTATTGCAGCATCTCTCCATTGCCGTCTACCTGTTTGTTCGTGTTTATGCTCATATTTTTGAAGAAAAAAGTAAGCCGCGAAGAGAATTGAACCTGCGATGAAGAATCTAATCCCAGCGCTCAGTAACGGAGGAATAGTGTCAATAGAAATTTTAATTGCAAGAAAACTAGAACCATTTATCATCCAGAGCGCGACAAGAGTTATCCATACTTTAGATTGCTGTTTCAAATGAGACTGGTATT
>JAKEIK010000278.1 GCA_022545895.1 Nitrososphaeraceae archaeon
AAATGGAAGTGTGATTGTGGTCTTGTTCGAACAGTTGGACAACGCCACAGGACCTATTAATGGAACATTTGCGCAAGCAAACTTTACTGCGGCTGATTTAAAAGGTCCCATGCAAGGTAAGAGTATTTCCGATTTAGTGAGAGCAATGCAGAACGGAGAAACATACACAAACGTTCACACTGTAGCATTCCCGGATGGAGAAATCAGAGGACAGATATCAGGAACTACTACAACGAATACGACAACTACAACGAATACGACAACTACAACGACAATAAAGTGAGATCAACTTTAAACCCCTTTTTTTATTTTACTCAACACGACATTAAAGATTCTAAATCCAACTAATACCGCACGACCAGAAAACAAATCACACTCAAGGGAATTAGAAGGGTTTAGAAAAGTACTGCTTCTATAGAATCCTTGAACACATAAAAAGTCAACTAATCAATTAATTAACAAAAATGGTTCTCGTCAATATGAGCATATTTGCCGGATGGTCTAGAGTTGTAGGTAAGATAAAGAGGATACCAAATAGAAATCTAAGTAGGACAACAATTATGATTATAACGATAATCACTAATGCTATGTAGATTAGTGAATTTAAGACCATATATACTATAGTGATTAAGAAGTTTATATGGATTATTTACATATTGTCTTCAGGTTTCTTTACTAAATCTTTCAAGGTATAAGTTACCCAAGTATTTTTTCTCAACTCATTTGGCATCACAAACAAGTTTATCTGATTGTTTGAGCAACTAAGAACAAACTTCATACGACGATTTACTTGATGGACTAAGACTTAGTTTGAAAAGGTATAATATTGCTTGATTCAGGTTCGTTAGGTTTCAAATGAGAATCGACTGCTCTACGAAATTCTAGTTGTACATCATAAATGACAATACCAAAAAATGTCAGTGAGTACCTTCCATTTACCCGTTTAACCAGACCTGCTTTAACCAATTTAGAGAGTCTAGCATAGTACTGCTTACGGCTTAAGTCGACACAATAACGTGGGTTGGCATTATTGATGGACGTGTAGTGATATGTATCAGCCGCTATAGAATCAAATAAATCGCTTCCCCATCTGATGGCGTCTATAATATTTTGTGGTGTTAAGTTTTTTTGTTGTGTCCTTTTCATCCTCATATAATCAAGAGGATTATTATATTCGGCTATTTCGTATTTCAGGATTACTGTTTTTAATGTTCCTTGTTCTAATATCATAATTGCGGGTGATTTATCTACAGTTTTGTGATGGACTAGTTTTGAGGTTATAACATTCCCTAACTTAATAGTAATAATCATAAACTGTATAATCAAAAACCCTAGGTCGCCTAGAAGTTGGGTTTTATTTTCAGTCATTCTTCCTCTTCTTTGGTTTTGTTCGTAACCTTACAGAACAACAAGGACAGGTACGCGAATTAGTAAGAAGGTAGATGCCGCATCCTGAACAGTATATTGCACCGCTACTATGAGAGTTGATTCCATATGAGTTAATGCAACTAGTTAATCGTGAAATAGAAAGACTGAAGATTAGAGTCGGTCTATAATGTCACTTGGAACAGACATCTTATTTCCCACTGTCTCTACAATTTCACTCCATATCGCATCTCGAATCCCATCCATAGCCTTTAACTTTTCCAATATGTCTAGCAATTCATGGTTATCTTTAACTATAGTCTCCACCCTCAAATCAATAGTATGTTCTCCTATGCTCTTTTCCACTGCCGTTACTTGATTCATAGAAAGAAGATCATTTGCCAACGCATCAGTTTTTCCATCACTGGTTGAAATAAAGAAATCAACACGCCGCCAACCAAATCTTTCAAGAAGCAATGTATAATCCTCCTCCAAGAATTCCTTTTCCAATCGCTTACGCCGCCTCTGGATCGTGGTCAGGGGTATCTCTAATTTCTTGGACATAGAAGTTGATGATTTATTTTCAATAGGGGAAAGAATTTCTTTGAGTATCAATTTATCTATGCCGGAAAGGAGTGGCATCAAGTTTAAAGTAACTTCCTGCTTAGGTAGATTACCACACGTATATTTAGGTCAATGCTGTATATACTACTTGTGACCGATATAGAAGAGAGTAGTGAATTAATTAGCCGAATGTTTACTAACTGTTGGTCAATTACGCACTATTGAAATACTGAAAAAAAATACATTTCGCCCATAGTTCTGCATCAAGCCCCTGTCAGCCCAATTTTCTCATTTGGTACAGCACAAATACCAGTCCAAAGGGTAATATTGCAACAAGGAATGCATAATCATTAATTATTTGGGAAAAGGCTAGTACCATCCCCAGATACAACGACATACCCGTAGGCAAAAATCCAAATAGTATAAACCTATGAGATCTTTTGATGAATTTAGTTACGTCTCTATAAGGAAATTCTATATGGTGATATATCACCGGTATAACAAACATACACATTGCTACCACGATGTTAAATAATGCTATCAGAATTATTATTCTATATGAAAACGTAAACTGTTTGGCCGACAAAATCGATATGTTCAATAAGAATCCAAACAATAACCCACTGAAAGTAGTCAGCAAAGCGCTCTCCCTTAATACTGTGCCATAGTCTTTCACCAGGGAATCTCTTACTTCTTCCCCGTCTCCACCTGACTTGGACATATGGGTACAGCATTGTCTTGGTTCTTGATAAGTTTAGTAATGAGTCGTACTGCTGGTGGTGCGATCTTAACAGACTGGCTTTAAAGGCTAACATCCAGGACTCTGAAAAAGAAAAAATATGACAGGTCATGTGAGTTGTTTCTAATTGAGGATTCTTTTAGTAGAGGACAACCTCGAAATTTCAGAAGTAATGACCGTATACTGTGGTATTAAGAAAGATATAGACTGTAAAGTGGTCAATAGTGGTCAGGAAGGATTAGCGACAATCCGCAATGAGAATTTTGATCTTATTTTGTTGGATTTAGCCATGCCTGAATTTAGTGGCAAAGACGTAATCCAATCATTCACTAGGGACCAACTTGTACAAAAGAACGTTGTTATCTTTACCGCTTCATCCGATCCCCCGGTCTTGGAACAAATGAAAAATACCGGTGTTAAAGAGATATTCAAAAAACCATTTTCATTAGAACAGTTAACAGAATTGATAGAGAAATATCGGCCTGCGACAACGTAAATATCAAATCAAGTCTTCTATTGTCCCATTGCCGGCCAGTTTCATGCTATTACCCTACATGGACTCTTACTAATGATTTAATCATCTTAATGACAGCCACACTCACACGCTCCGTCTTTAGCAGGATCGTATCTGATTGAACTGTGTTTACAGTCATCACAAATTAGAAAACTCTCCCCTGCTGTTGGCTTCTCTTCTGGAGACCTATCCATCATAACCTTCCGTTTACGCTTTCTAACCTTCGCGGCTGGTTTTTCATCATACTGGGCCATACGTAAAATTATGTTCTTACTAGATTATAACAGAGCCGAGGAGAGAGTATGGAAACGAGAGGATAAGAAAAAATATTTGCTGCTTAGTTTTAAGAAACCCTGTCTTTTTTAATACACCAATTTATAATATGCTCAGTCATCAAAGTTTATCTTCCGAGAACCGGAATATAGAAGCACGTCGCTAGAACAATTAACAGAATTGATAGAAAAATACCGTCCTAGGAAATAACCATTGTTCACACTCGCGTAAATAACATTTTTTTCTGGGTCACGCAACTAGGTTTCCGAGTTCAGAGCCATCAAGTAGTTTATCGATTATTCTTTTCTGTTCGACTTCTGACGTCCCAGAGTATGATTTTATTGCGTCTATCATCGTTAATTCCGAAATGTGTGAGAATGCGGTCGCGATTTTCGATTGCGCTTTGTACACCAGTCGTCCGAGGGACGTGAGGATAATTTCACCATTCCTTCTACTGACTAAGCCTATATTCGATAGCCTAGAACTCCGAGAATAGTACTGCTTTGGGGTTATTTTGAGAATTCGCATTAGATCATCTGGCTTAGTAACATGATTTGATATGGAAGTGATTATATCAATAGAAAGTTTATCAGAAATCGCTAATAGTACGTCTACAGTCTATGGCGGGTTTGCTTTCATCATCTTTTATCAATAACCATGTGTATGCAACAACGGCTTTAACTGATCCATCGCCTTATGGATAGCATAAGCTCATGCTAGTGGGAGGGAGTGTACTAGGACTCTTGGCGTTGATTTTCTTTTATGAATTGGGAAATTGATTTGTATAACAATTTTTCATTAATTAACTATGTCTGAAATAGGATTAGTCGAGATATTCAGTATGGCTGAAGCGATCGCATTAATCGGTACGCTGTTCGTCATTCTGTATTTCTCCAGAAAACAAGCACAGAGCCTGTCAGTAGATATAGAAACTAAGGTCCTGAATGATTTGGCGGAAAGAATGCACGCACAAGTCGAGATATTAATTGGACGGCCTCAACTGACAAAGATTTTAAGCAAGGTAGATGAGGAGTCGCCGGAGCTCGCATATGCTTACGATATTTTATTTACGTTTGCACATGCTTTTCATATGCGCCAGAGAAAAGTATTAAACGACAACGAGTGGACGGTTGGGTTCGATGGTACAAAAGTGCATTCAAGGAAGGACAATTAATGGAAATATGGCAAAGAACTATTGAAATGGAAAAATGGTTTGATCCAGGATTCCACGATTTCATAAATAGAGAAATCGTTCCTGTGAGTATTAAAAGACAATAATAGTAAGAATACTACTGCCGAGCCAACAATCAATCGGAGAGCCGATTTCCGTAAGAACTGTGTCTTACCTTCGATAGAAACTTTATCTTCCTAAAAGTAGAATATACAAGCACGTCTAACAATATATATAAACACGCCAAGATTTTCCCGTTGAGGAATTAATATGGCATATCCATAAATATAATGAACATCTTTGTCCTGAAGAATGAGATTCTTAAT
>JAKEIK010000279.1 GCA_022545895.1 Nitrososphaeraceae archaeon
CAATCCATTCTTCAATTTTCAATTCAAAGTAAGACAGGGCTTAACATATTGGGTACAATGAGTGAGTACCAGGGTATCATGAGTGGAATTGCCAAGAAAGCATATCAAACTTACTTAGATAAGGAACAAAAGATACAGGCTAAGCAAACCGCAGAACGGGAAAAAAGAAAGGCCAGGTTAGATGCACAACAGAAAAGAATTTCTCAGAAAGAAGAGAGTACAAGACTTCACCGGAGAGGAAAGAGAATTTGAAAAGTGGTATGAATAAAGCGCCAAGATGTCTTATTAATTCCTGTAGTCGGCTCGCAAATCAAAAATTAGAAAAACATGGTATAGTTCATGCCTAAAAAAATTTCCTTCGAAGAAGCATTTGCACAGGCCACAAATGAATCTATTAAAATATTAGGAGATGTAGTTTCAAAAATAGTAACTGATTATCTGGAACGGAAATACTCTATTCGTCTAGCTAATACAGCAAACAATCCGTCAGCTTTGGACGAAGCCTTAGACCATGCAATAGACGGGGGCAGAACAATTGTTGAAAGGAGGTTAATGAATATTCTTTATGAAAAATTGGGGTTGGAGCGGAGCTTATCGGAAGCAAACTCAGGCAATATGAATACACCGTCATTCGAGCAGAGAGTAAATGAAGCTCGAGGAAGATATACTATTAAGAGCTAGCCATGCATTCTCAATCTCTCTGCTTAATCGGTCAAAATATCATTTTGTGATTTGTACCGAAGTTAAGAATTATTAAATAATTTACATTTTTGGAATTAACTCACTTTTCTCTAGTTGTAGTAACAGCTGGCAATGTAAATGAAAATGTTGCACCCGAACCATCTTTGTTATTTTTACCAAAAATGGAGCCTCCGTGAGCTTCGACTATACTCTTTGATATAAATAGGCCCAACCCGACCCCCCTATCTGATTTTGTAGCAAACTTATGAAAGAGCTTTGGATGGATTTCAGGGTCTATGCCCTTCCCGCTATCTTTTACATTAACTTTAACTGAATTACCAAAACATAGTTTTGTTGACACAGTAATTGTCCCAGAATTGGTAAACCTGACTGCATTATCCAACAAATTGGACAAGACTTGAGCTATCCTGTCTTTATCTGCGTGAACGACAATTGGATGAGATGGTAAAGTTAATTGGATATTTGGTTTTATTTTATCTACATCTGCATTTTTATTTACCAGATAAGGTTTCTTCCTTATCTCATCCGCAACCTCGCGAATGGTATCGGTTAAATTAAAATCAACATTGTTTAAATTTAGTATACCAATATCTATTCTAGTTGCATCTAGCAAGTCAGATGTAAGCGTATACAGACGGTCAGCATTTCTTGCTACTCTGTCAAGATATTGTTTACTCCTTTCAGGAAACAAATCTAACATTTCGCAATAGCCAATAATAGATTGAGTTGGAGTCCGCAGCTCATGAGCAGCGATATTAATAAACTCAGTTTGTGCCTTATTGTTTTTTTCAAGCCGTTCGTTGGCTTCTCGAAGCTTTTTGTTTATTTCACATAGGGCTTCGAATGACTTCTGTAAGTCTGAATAGAGGTGAGCAAGCTCTATGTTCTTTTTTTGTAATTTTACATTCTGGTTCATAGCATGCTCACTAGGACGTACCATCTTATTCCATCTGTAGTAATAATTTCAAAATGATTCCTGTTGAATTTATTCAATTTTTCTGCAGTCACATAACAGTTGTCCTTTATGATTTAAATCATTTATATTTTGTCAGAATAATAATATCAGTAATTAGTAAGCCATCTAACTAAGATTCTCCTAGAACACTTCATCCATGTTGTTATCTAGTAGATCTCAGCAAGTTGTGTTCGCTTAGACACAAGCAACTAGTGGGGTTATTGGTTGTTTCTTCTTCATCACAACCGAATAATTCCTACATCAGTTGCTGAAGGCCGTTGCAATGAGATAAAATTAAAAAGATTACTTAGAGATTAGACTTATTTACTTTAGAATGTTATAACGAGTATGAGCTCGGAGGAAAATCTAAAATTGATGAAGACTTTAGATGATGCATGGAATGCTCAAGATTGGGAAACTTTTAGTCAACGACATACAGATGATGTAATCGTTCGATGGCCTGGTCAACCACCAACAGAAGGGATAGACGCACATACAAGGGAAGCAGAATATTTCTTCAGGGCCTTTCCTGACAACCATGTTGAGAACGATCCTTACAAGGTGCTTTTTGCCCAAGGCGAATGGACTTGTTCTATAGCCGAATTCACAGGTACTCATGAAGGTATAATGATAGATCCTGATGGAAAATCAGTCCCGGCTACCAATAAGAAATTCAAAGTAGATTTTTGCACAGTCGCCCATTGGAAGGACGGCAGAATTGTTGAGGAAAATCTATTCTATGATTTGGTCGGAATGCTGAAACAACTTGGTTTGAAGTAGATATTAAGTACTAGAATCAGGAAACTAATATCCGAATTGGAATTCACAAAATCATTTAAGTCCACCTCCCTCTGTAGTAGTGGATAGCCAATTTTATTACCACTTGCAGTTACATGAGATACAGCAATATCCGACGATATTGATGACTACATTTGAAATTGATGATAAGATATTTCGGGAATAAACTAAAATGAAAATAATAATTGGATTCCTTCAGAAGCCAATAGGTTTACACGATCTTCTAAAGGAAGTGGATACCCAATTGCAATCTTACGAAATGCAAAGAAAACTTCCTTCCTAATGACTAGAATCATATAAATATTTATAAATTGTAGGAATAAAATTCCTAATGATTCTTCCGTCCGCCCTATTAAGGAGTAAAATCACAATATACTAAATGAGTATGCCAGTTACGACTGGGATTTTTATAACTATAGCGGTGTCTTCACTCATCTTATTGAGTCCATATCTTCAATTTAATCATGCAATACTTTATGAAAACGGGACATGTACTAATGAAAATTTAACGAAGTCTTCTAA
>JAKEIK010000280.1 GCA_022545895.1 Nitrososphaeraceae archaeon
AGAGTTTAGTGGGGGTAATTGAAGACAAGCTCAATCTCCATGTTCATAAAGTGTATTGCAAAAAGCAAGCTAACAAAGTAACCTCAGTTATGATATCATTATAATAAATTTCAATGGCAACCAACTGCCTCCTTAGAGTTGGTCCATCATCTTGCTGGAAATGGATCTTTACTCGCCAACCATGCCTATTCCATACAGGGATCATAAATACCATCACCAGTCATCATCTACCACTTAAATTGAGTGGCCAATAAGGTAGGAATACCGCAGGGACAAAACGTTATTCTGTTTTTTATGCATTTTGATATCATTTGTGGCGGAACTACCACAGCGATATTAAATTACGACAATTTAATAAAAAGCAAGTTTACCATAAGGATGACAAATGAATGATAGTAAAAAATTACTATTCAATGCTCATAACGATGCGAACCTTCTAGAGTGGGATCCAGATAATACGTTTAACAGAAATCCAAAGGATCTCGAAACTGGATTAACTAAACTTTTTACAAGAATGTTAGAGCTGCAATATAGAATGTATGTTGAGAAAAAAACTTCGCTTCTCATCATACTACAAGGTATGGATACCTCTGGAAAGGATGGAACAATAAGGCATGTTATAACTGCATTTCATCCTGTTAGTTGTAGAGTCGAAACCTTCAAAATACCATCTACAGAAGACTTAGCACACGATTACTTGTGGAGAATTCATAAGGTTTTACCCCAAAGAGGATTTATTGGGGTATTTAATCGCTCACACTATGAAGATGTTGTTGAAGTTCGAGTCCAAAATTTGGTACCTCAAACAGTTTGGTCACAACGATACGATCAAATTAATCAGTTCGAACGGTATATGGCTGAAAATAATGTAAAGGTAATAAAGTGTTTTCTACACATTAGTAAACAAGAACAAAAGAAAAGATTACTTGAAAGATTGTCTGATCCGGCAAAGCGATGGAAAGTCAACGAGAACGATTTTAAAAAGAGAAAAAAATGGGATCAATATATGCAAGCCTACGGAGATGCACTTAGTCGCTGCAGTACGCGTTGGGCACCCTGGTATATCATCCCTGCGAACAAAAAATGGTTCCGTGATTGGGCAATCGCAAAGATAATTGTAGAAACATTGGAGCAAATGAAAATTAAATATCCTAAGTATATTCCCCTTAAAATAAAAGATAACTCAAAGTCAATTTAGCTACCCATCATCTTAATACTCTTCCTTGTCAGAAGTGACAAGATATAATATAATGAACAACGCAAGTTAACGACCCTATTACACGGCCGGTTTTATCACATAATTGGCAGGAAGTCCATTTATTCCTGCTTGCTCATACCTCGCACGATTTAGCGAGATGTCCATATTCTCTCTTACTTCAGGACTTTCCGACAAAGTCTGGGAAATCAGACCGGTAATGAAGTATGAAAGAATAGACAAGGTGATGTCGATAACTTCATTTTTAAGTCCAGTTCCGATCAATGTCGATGGACAGTGCCAGCTCATGTACCGCCTCAAAGAAATGCTCCCGACAACGACGGGCTCTCCCACTCCCTGAACAGTGATCCTACAACTTTAAAGTAAATATTAGGTTCTATTTTTATGGGCTGTACAAGACTTTGTGAAGAGATTGGCATGTTACATGCCTCATATCGTGATGGGGTGAAGTTTTGTTCCAAGTGTCAAATCTATCTTTTTTCTGAGAAGGCATTATGTCCTTGTTGTAATACTAGATTGCGATATAAATCGCAGAGAAAATTGTAGACCAGGCTTGAACTAAACATACTATCAAAAGAATTTACGATATACTCAACTGCTGATCGAGGGTACCGCAGAAATAGATCGAGAACAAGAGCATCTAAAATGGAAAACTCTGATTGCAGAGTGATACATGGGATAAAGAAAAAGTGGAAGGTACTTTTTTGTTCACATTGGACCAACTATGATCATAGCACAGTGTGATAAGATGTCACATTAAGTTCGTTTTATACATAGTATACATTTTGACGTGGCCAAATTCATCCTCTGCACAAGATCCTAGAGTGATGAGTTTTATGAATTGTTGGAAAAGTTCATCCATCCATTGTTTCATCCTTTTCATTGATCTAAAGAAAATTTAGATAGTCGACTCTGTCATATTTATGCGTGATAAATATTCCCAAACCTCCACTAGAATTTCTCGCCTCTACTATCCAACCACAGATCATACTCAACAAAAACATTGATCAAACACGCCGCATCGAAAATCGTTACCATCACATGCCCGATCGGGCCTTTCTCTGGCGAAAGGAAGAGAACCCATGACTACGAATCCTTGGCCGGCACTACCGTTGGCAGAATGGAAAGACACGTATGCCACATTACACATGTGGACCCAAATCGTCGGCAAGATCCGGCTCGCACTGACTCCTCTAGTGAATCACTGGTGGAATACTACCCTGTATGTAACGCCTCGTGGACTCACGACAACAGCCATGCCTTACAATGGTCGACAGCTCCAAATAGACTTCGATTTCATTGATCACAAGCTGCTCATCGAAACGACTGACGCTTCTACAAAAACAATCGCTCTCCGACCGTGCTCAGTAGCTGAATTTTATCAGGAAACTATGGCCGCCTTGCGATCGCTTGATATGCCTGTAACCATCTGGACTACGCCAGTCGAAGTGCAAGATCGAACCCCATTTGAGGAGGATCAGAAACATGCGGCCTATGATCCTGAATATGCGCAGCGAGTCTGGCGAATTCTTGTGCAGGCTAGTAGGGTGCTTACGGAGTTTCGTTGCCAATTCATAGGTAAGGTGAGTCCAGTACATTTTTTCTGGGGGGCTTTTGATCTAGCCGTCACTCGCTTTTCGGGACGTACGGCGCCTTCGCATCCAGGAGCTCCCAATATGGCACGTTTTGTAGCAATCGAAGCCTATTCGCACGAGGTGAGTAGTTGTGGTTTCTGGCCTGGCGGCGGGCCTGTAGACGAGCCAGTTTTCTATGCATACGCCTATCCAGAGCCTCAGGGCTTCAAGGACTACTCCATCCAGCCGCCTGAGGCATTCTACCATACAGGGATGGCAGAGTTCCTTCTACCCTACGATGTGGTCCGCACCGCGAAGTCACCCGATGCAGTCTTGTTATCTTTTTTGCAGAGTACCTATGAAGCAGAGGCAATGACTGCCAAGTGGGATCGACATGCATTGGAACGTCATTAAATGGTGTAGTATTTCTCCAGAGCGTAAAATAAGATAGGAAACAATAATATTGTTATTTGCTAAAACATAGTAACATTACTTCGCATTCGTGTTCTCTTCAAAGATCCCGAAATTATTGAACTCTGATAATTTTATCCTTTTCTAGCCCTGAATAACAAATAAAGAAGAATAAATGGAAGAGAGGCAAGAATAAATGATTCTATTGATCCTAAGCGAGAGTGTATTGCAAGCTCTAAACCCAAATATAGAGTGACACCTGCAGGAATTAAGCCAGAAAGAATAAACCTGTGACTTCTAACTTTGAATTTGTGCCAATTTCCATAAGGATATTGTACATGATGATATATTACAGGCATGACAAATAGAGACGCAGCAATGGTAATAGAATATAAAGCGATAATCGTGACTATAATGTCAATAAGGCTAAAATTGCGAGGTGTGTTTACTGATATATTTAGTAAAAATCCAAAGAGTATTCCTGAAAAAGTAGTTAGTAGTGCACTTTCTTTTAGTATGGTGTCATAACGTTGAATGAGTCTGTCATCTTTATCTGACAAGTTGTCATCTCCAGACATCGTAACTCTTCCATATTCAAAGTGAAATCCATAGTTGATATAATTTGCGCAACTTATGTTCGCCTTTATTCCTCGTAAACAAGAATAATTAAATAAATTACATCGTTAAGCCCCTCGACCATTGGATGAGGTTAAATGTTTTTCAATTTTGGGTATTGATGTTATATGTGGGGAGTGATTGAGAATCAATATTCCTACATATTTTGAATGTTCGAGTTCTTCCATTAAGTGATTGTTTAATCGTGTATCGATAAGGAAATGCGAGTTGGAAAAATATGTAAGATGTTAATTTGGTATTTGATAACATAAATACGCCATATTATTCCGGACTTCGGATCTTACCTGCTATAATGGCAGAAGGGTCTAGAATTTTGACAGACGCAAATAATAAAAAAATTCAGATATGGCCTTGGCTTCCTCTCATATCCTCTCCCTCTCTTTCGGTAGTTCTTCCATTTAATAGTATAAAATAGACTAGAATTAAGCTCATGTCAAACTATAAAATGATAGATGTAAAGAAATCTATCTCCATCCAACACGAACAATCTTGATAAAAATGATAGGAAGATATTCGATGAGCTGTTTTCAATTTCACGTCTTTATGATAGCGCTTGCTCAAATTGTGCTAGACCGTTGGTAATACAGTGTATCTTGATGTCAATTATATTTCATCATTATAGGCAGTTGATAGGATCAAGTAAAGATAAACTATATCACAAAAAAGAAAGTATCAAACCAAAACTCGATGAACTAATCAATTTTAATTAGTTGAGATTATGGTGTTATTATTTCCTAATGATTTTATTGATATTTTAGCACAAGAAATAGAAACATGGAAGGGTTTTGCTGATACACTGCGTGGAGATAATAGGAGTTTATTTTTACAAATGCTTGAACAATGTTGTCAATATGAAAGAGCGATTAATTCAAAGGGAGAATATTACTCTGCTGAATCTTTCTTAATGGCTTTGATTTTTCTGCAACATAAGATAATTAATATATTAATTAACAATAATGAGAATAACTAAAATTTACGGAATTTAAGAATAATCAGATAATCTGTCATTATCAAAGACATGACCCTTGGATGGATTTTCGATGCATATCCGTTAGGGGATAAGATGATCTTTTGGATAAAACAAAAAGATGGCAAGATGACAAGACTTGAGGATAAGTGGACTCAGTCAATTTATGTTGCATCAGATGATAAACCGTTGCTTAAATCTATTTTAAATAAAGATAAAATTTTATTCCTTGTTGAAGACTTTGAATTTATTTCAAAAAATGAAAAATTAACAGATGATTATCCATCTCAAGTTTTGCAATTAAAATTAAAAGATTCCAGTAAAGCATTAACTCTGGCTCTAGAAGTAGAAAAAATGTCAGGATTCGGACAACTCAGATTCTATAATGTAGATGTCCCACCGGCTCAATCATATTTCTATGAACATGACATATTTCCGCTCGCTTACTGTCAAATTGATACTTCTAATTTAAAATTAAAATGGAATTTTAAAGATAATGTATGGTCTACAGACTATGAGTTACCCAACTTTAAGCGTATCCATCTAAGAGTATTTCCAAGGATAACTACAGGAAAAATACCAAAACTATCTGATAATATTGATTACATTGAAATTGAAAAATATTGCAAAAACAATAACAGCAATGAAAGTATAGAAATAGTAGAAGATAATTCAGAGGTAGACATTTTAGATCAATTAGCAAAAGAGGTTACAGATATAGATCCTGATTTTATCCTTACAGATGATGGAGATTCATTCACGTTTCCATATTTGATCGAAAGAGCTAATTGTAATGGTATAGAATTAAATCTAAATAGAGAAAAGACAATTCCCCTAACCAGATCTGAGAGAGAAGGAACATCATATTTTTCATACGGCAAAATATTTTTCAAACCTTCTACTATAAAACTGCTAGGACGAATCCACATAGATACTGATAACTCGTTTGTTATAGCAGAATCAGGACTACTAGGATTATACGAGCTTTCAAGGATATGCAGAATGCCACTTCATACTGCATCAAGAGCTAGTATAGGGAAATGTATGAGCTCTCTGCAATTTTATCATGCAACTAAAAATGACACTCTAATTCCTTGGAAACCTACGTTATCTGAACATCCAAAGAACCTAGAACAGCTGTTAATAGCAGACAGGGGTGGTATGATCTATGAACCAATAATAGGAACATACGAAAAAGTTGTAGAGCTGGACTTTATCTCCCTTTATCCTTCAATAATGCGTAAAATGAATATATCAGCTGAAACTATACTATGCAATTGCTGTCTTAACTCTAAATTAAAGGTTCCACAATTAGTCAATTACTATAGATGTGAAAAAAGAAAGGGACTAGTCCCAATATCACTAGAAATTCTATTAACTAAAAGAAAGTGGTATAAAGAATTAAGAAATTCGGTTACAGATTCTAAACTAAGAGAAATATACGATTCCAGACAGAATGCTTTAAAATGGATCTTGGTAACAAGTTTCGGTTATCTCGGCTTTAACAATGCAAAATTTGGAAGAATTGATGCGCATATAGCTGTCTGTGCGTTTGACAGACAAATTTTGTTGCAAGCTATTAGAATAGCAGAGAGACATGGCTTTGGTATTCTTCATGCCATTGTAGATTCAATTTGGATTTACAAGGAAAAGGAGAAGGACAAGTACGAAAGTAATTGCTTGAAATTAAAAGATGCTATTGAACAAGAAACAGGATTTGAAATTTCATTAGAAGGTGTCTTCAAGTGGATAGCATTTCTTCCTTCAAAAAGTAATGACATGGCTGGGGTTCCAAATAGATATTTTGGTGTATATGAAGATGGAACTTTAAAAATAAGAGGTATTGAAGCGAGAAGACATGATACTCCGTCATTTCTATCAAATTATCAACAGATAATTTTGAATATCATGGCAGAAGCCAATAGTGTAAGAGATATCAGAAGGATTCTACCGATGATAAAAGATGTATTTCAGATGCACATAAGACAGTTGAAAGAACGAAAGGTCCCATTAGACGAACTAATCTTTACAAAGAGAATATCCAAGAATTCTAATGAATATGAAAATAGAAATACCATTGAGAATAATGCACTTTCTAGATTATGTGAAGAAGGTAAGTCGCTCAAAGCTGGGCAAATTTTGAAATATATAATTACTGATTATTACCGTAGGAATTCTAAAAAGAGAAGCCTGCCTGTAGAGCTTGTAAATTCACAAACAAGTTATGATGTTAAAAGATACTGTGAGCTGTTGGCCGAAGTTACTAATACGATAATAGAACCATTCGGACTAATAATATAAAAATGGTCACAAACTAAAAGGTAAAAAATTATTCATCGAAAATTCTATCAAGTGTGTCTACATCTAACTTACAAAAATTCTACAGTAAGGTCATAGCGTGAGGTAGATTCAACTACTATGGGCAGTTGGGACTTGGATTAGGTCCAGTCTTATGTTTGGTTTATTGACTTTGTCAGGAGTTTCTTCTTGAAATTGACTTATTTAATGGACTCTATTTATAAATAGTTCCATATTCGGGTAATTCCCAAACCGATTACAAGAGATAGAGCAGATAAGATTGGGCATACAAATCGGTCAGCCAATTTTTGTCCCACCGCTCTATTTTTTAGATTCAAAAATAGGAGGAAGCTAATATACGCTTCTATAATACAAATCTACAATTATTTTTGTGCTAAAATTCTAGAATAAGATTCAATATTTAGTTCGTTAAGCTGGGTCTATTTGTTTGTTATTCTTAAACATATCACACTCTACTTATACTAAGTTTTTGAATAATTCTTGAGAAATATATTATGAATAAAAAGAATTTCGTATTACTACCAATCATCTTACCGATAGTATTAGCTATACTTGCTCTTCCGACTGCAGCTTTTGGTGATACGGTCGAGTGTAAAGATAACGGAGACAATAATTGCAATAACACTACAATTGTGCAGGAAATCACCATCAATAATAATTGTAATATAATAAATGAAAATAAAGATCACAGCAGCCACAACGAAAATGTGAACCAACTGTCATGCACAAATCAATATGCTAACATTTACGGTTCTGTTATTAACGCTCCTGTATTTAATACAATATTTGGCGATGGAAATATACTACAAGATCCATTTGCACCTATAACATAGCTGAATCGGCCGAAATACCAACAAAAATCACAAATTCGGTGTCGCTGAAATGTAGCGGACGAAGTCTGCCTGAATCAATACAGCTAAAGAATAACATGCGCCATTTCACTTCTTTTCTATTTGCTAGGAAATATTTCGGGTTGGATGCTCTAACTACTTTCCTAACTCTCCGGTACAAAACTAGAGAACTTCCATATCGACGGGAGCATGGAAACCTTAGCGAGAAAATCACTCGTCTGAAATTTCTTAGTATTACTAACCTCGTCCAAGTATTATGGCGAATTCCCTATCGTTGTCATAGCATTCTGATATTTCCAGATTAATACTGGACACATTAGTTTATTTAAGGAAAATGATATAATATAATCAAAGAAGCAAGAATAGATGTCTACCAGGTTAAAAAGAGATTTTGGACTCAGTGCTCGAATAATTCTGAGTTTCATAATCTTGGGAATATTATATGTCTTATTCCTAAGCGTACTTCATTATCTTGGAATAGGATACATACCACTAGCGATAATTGCATCGGCAATGATTCTTGCACAATGGTATTTCTCTGATAAGATTGTACTGTGGACTTCTGGAGCAAAGATAGTATCAAAGGATGATTATCCTAAGCTTCATGAAATAATTGAAAGACTTGCTAGTAAAAACGGAATCCCAAAACCAAAAGTAACTGTAGTTAACACTCAGGTACCTAATGCCTTTGCCACCGGTAAGAGTCCCAAGAGTTCTCTAGTGGCAGTAACAAGCGGAATTTTGAATTTACTGGACGATGATGAGCTTGAAGCCGTGATTGGACATGAATTGACCCATATCAGGAGCAGAGATATTCTAGTATTAACACTAGCTAGCGTATTTTCTACAGTTGCTTGGTATCTTGCTCAATTCGGATTTTTTGGGGGAATACAAAGTAGAAATAGAGATAGTGCGGGCACGACGGTAATCGTAATAGTAGTTGCAGTAGTAACATGGATTGTCAGTTTCCTAATCATTAGAGCAATATCCAGGTACAGGGAATATGCGGCAGATAGAGGCGGAGCTGCGATGACTGGAAATCCAGATAAGTTGGCCGACGCGCTTCTCAAGATAAGTGGAAAGATGAATAATATTCCAACAAAAGAGATAGAGAGCGTACAGAAATTGAATGCGTTCTTCATTATTCCTGCTCTATCTGGAAACTCAATTGCTAATCTTTTCTCCACTCATCCACCAGTTGAAAAACGTGTTGCGAAACTTAGGGAGATGAAGACTGGGATGGGGCAGCTATAAAGTAAAAAGATAAGGCAGACCGGAATTGCTGTTTTATTCTAAGATGGTACAGCAAGATATTCTATTACTATGAGAGTTCTGATGCTGATACAACTAGTTATTTTCCTAGACGAAATGAAATGCCTACAAAATAATGGCAAGGAGAAGTTAATGATTTAACTTCTTTGCGACAGCATCTACAGTATAAGCTACTGTGAACTTTGACCCATCCAACGTATGGAATGATAATTCACTTGCAGCAAAATTTGTGCTGCCTGACGGTAAAGACGTTCCACTAGACGGTTTCAATAAAGTAAATGCTATGGTCTTGTTATTCCCATATGGGGTTAAGACGGGCTTTCCATGCGCAGCGTCTACTCCCGTTATACTAGAATTGTAAAAATGCCACATTTCTACTTCTATTGGCTTGCTCGACGCCCAAGTCACAGTTCCAACCCAAACTTTTCCGTCAGTTCGTGGTGGCAATACAGTTACTACTTGATGAGTTTGATGGATAGGTAATTTCCCAGCATTTGATATCGCTGTCTTTTGGGCAGTATAAGTTTCATCCTCTACCACTAATTCACTTGACTGCTGAGAAATCAAAGGCAAGATAGTACCTACAGATGCTGCTAAGGTCAGGACAAGAATTGTTGATATAATGATTCCAGATGTTACGCTCACGGAGTATCATGAGAGGTAGCGATATATAAGCACAGCATCAAATTCTGAAGAAAAACAGAAAGAAATAGAAAAAATATGGTTACGATAATACTGATTTAACTTCAGTTTCTATAGTACCGTTGTATCGCAATTAAACATGGCTCATAACGTCAAAATTCTTTAGTTAGGCACAAATATTAAATAGCACGTTGATCGAAAACATACATGTACGGGTTGAACATAAAAAGAATTATTTTGAAAGATCAAAATACTAGTGGGATTTAATTAAATGGCTCTAAAAGAGTCCTACATGAACACCCCGGACATAATATACACTTTTTCCATCTTGATGTTTATTTTGGTGATGTTTGCATTTGAATTTTCAGAACATGACGCCTTTGCCAAAGATCAACCTTCGCCTTTGGCTGGAATGAACTTTTCAAAGTCTCAAGATGTATATAGTAAAGACGGCGTTTTGCAAACTACCATCTCAGTAGCATATAAGATGGGGAAGGTTGACAACCAGTCAGTCACTGCTATGCTTTATAATGGTTCTCTTCCAGGGCCTACCTTGCATGTCTATCCTGGAGATAGAGTTGAAATTGACTTAGTAAATAATCTCAATGAGTCTACCAATCTCCATTTTCATGGACTTCATGTGTCTCCTGGAAATAATCCAGATGGAAGTGCAGCGGATAATGTATTTCTTGATATTGCTCCTGGTAAGACACAGCATTATACTCTCCATATTCCAAAAGATCACCCTCCAGGTACGTTATGGTATCATTCACATATGCATCATCTTTCCTACGGACAAGTTTCGGCAGGTCTGTCTGGCTTGTTTATTGTTGAAGGGTTAGAAAAGTTATTGCCTGAGCCCTTACAGAATATCACAACACACACCTTTGCCATGAGAGATTTTCCATTCGATCAGGCATACCTTGTTACACATAATATGAGTAATACGAATACTGGTATTGAAAGACTAACCGTTAACGGAGAAATCAATCCAGAGGTTAACATTACATCCGGAGAGACTCAGTTATGGCGTTTTGCAAACATCGGTCCCGAGGATGAGCTCATAGTTGGACTCCCTGGCAATACATTCCATGTTATAGCAGAAGATGGAAGTCCGGTTTGGGAGGTATGGAAAAATGATACTCTTTTTCTTCCTTCTGGAAAGCGGTTTGATGTATTAGTGACTGCTACGGGTAACGGATCTATTCCATTAGGAGCTATGAACAGTTCATTTGTTTTACCGTACGAACAACTCATTGCAACTGTAAATGTGCAAGGTAACCAAAAAGATGTGGAACATGCAAATATTATTCCAACGAGTTTAACTTCTAGGGAAGACCTGAATAATGAGAACATCACTCATTATCGAGTCCTTAATTTCTCATCAAACGACATAGATTGGATATACAAGATAAATAATAAGACGTTCGATGCTAATAGAATAGATCAAAAAGTTAAGCTTGGGGATGTGGAGGAGTGGAAGTTAATAAACCTTGACGACGATAAATCTGGCAATATTCATCCATTTCATATTCATGTGAATGATTTTCAGGTAATGTCAGTTAATGGTAAACCATATGAAGCTCACGGATTACAAGATACAGTTATTATTCCAACTAATGGCGAAGTGGTTATTAGGATACCATTTAAAGATTTTGTGGGAAAAACTGTCTATCACTGTCACCTGATGTTCCACGGGGACCAAGCCATGATGGGTGTTGTCCAAATAGTGGAGTAATGACTGTTTTGGAATCCATATTCCGTCCCCAAAATTAAAGTGGAAAGTGGCATCTGGGTGGTCTAGGACTACTTACCAAGTTATTACTAGTATCGTACAACGCTATCATTTTGCCAGTATCGAAGCTAACAGACAGACTTTAAACTATTGAAATGGTAGAGCTTTCTTATATGCAAGTTACGGTTACTATACCTTGCAATGAGGATCAAGACAAATATTTCCCAAAAAGTCGTAGTCGTGGCTTTGTTCGTAGTACTAATC
>JAKEIK010000281.1 GCA_022545895.1 Nitrososphaeraceae archaeon
GATACCACACCACCAGCTCAGGTAACAGGTCTATCTGTTAGTACGGCTAGTAGTACGCAGCTTAATCTAGCATGGACTCAAAACATAGAGTCAGACTTGAACCAATATCTTGTTTACAGAGGTACAAGTAGTGGATTTAGCGTAACGCCAGGAGTAACATCACCTGCTGGAATATCTGCGGCTAATTCCTATTCCAGTACTGGTCTTAGTCCATCTACCACATACTACTACAAGGTAGCGGCTAAGGATAACGCAGGTAATATAGGCCCACTTTCGGCCGAGCGTTCAGCTACAACTGGAGGTACTACTAGCACCGGTAATGTCTATGACGATTTTGAAGGTGCAACATACAAACTAACCGATGGCCAGAAGTCACCAAACGGTAAATGGGTATCAAAATGGAATGCTGGAGGGGAGATGGGAGTCACCGTTGAAAATGGTAATAATGTATTTTATGGATTTCCGAGAACAGCCACATCACCAGGCCAAACATCTTCAAGCTTTGCCTTATCGACTCAAAAGTTTTCCGACATGACACTAGAGTTAGATATGAAAACATACAAACAACTTAGGCAGAATAGCGCACCAAATACTTGGGAAACGGCTTGGGTGATGTGGAGATGGACAGATCTATTTCACCACTATTACTTTGTGATCAAGACAAATGGCATTGAATTTGGAAAGAAAGATACTAGCTGTAGTTGTGAACAACAGGTATTTCTAAAAACAGCAACTTCTCCCACAGTAAAATTGGGAACGTGGGATCACATAAAAATTTCAAGCATTGGAAAACATACTACAATATGGGTTGATGGAACAAAAGTAGTAGACATGGACGATCCATCTTACAGCAGTACCGCAGACATGTCCAGTGGATATATCGGCCTATATAACGAAGATGCGTCAAGTGCCTTCGATAACATAGTTGTATCCCCGTAGCGATAAACTTTACAACCAACCACCACACAAGAAATGTTAGCTACCGATCATACGCAATCATACTTAACCTAGATTGGATCTTGTTCGTACATGCGAAGGCAGGAAAGGCATGAGAAATCTCTCAAAGTTCGAGAAATACAAGAAAATTATTCCCTTAGTGGAATAATGCCCAAATACTGTCCAGAATTACTTAATTGATTCTCTTTTCCATATATCTTTAATTTCATTGATCGATTTGGAAGAATATTTACAAGGCTGGACGCATGGTAAATTTGAATGGATATTTTTATTCGTTTAAACAATACATTTGCGGGTAAACCAACCTATGTTCAATTATTTCGTTAAGTTAGACATGTTATCAATTACTTTCTTACTTCTTATATTAGGAGCTATAACTTTTCCAACTGTCAAAGGTATTACGAATGAATCTTGCCTAGTTGAACGAAATTCATCTGTTGTTACTAGTGATACTGGCAGGTACACTAAGAGATCAACTGAAGTATTTGATGGGAACATGAGTACTCACTGGCAGTATGGTTCAAAATCTTCTTGGCTAGAGATTGACTTAGGCAAAAGGGAAAGAATTTGTTTTGTTGACATTGGCTGGTATAAGGGAGGGAATTCTCAAGGATTTACAATTTCTGCTTCTTCCACAGGGAATGGCTTTAAAGATATTTTGTCAGGCAATAGTACAGTGACCACAGTGGAATTAGAAAGATACGACTTTCAAGACATATTTGCGAGATATTTGAGGATAACCATTTTACATGACGCAAAAACTACGCCAGGCATAACTGAAATTGATATATATACATACAATCCGACCGATAGCGGGTCAAGGTTCCCTCTGCCACCCAATCTACCTTTCTATGATGGCTTTGAGAACGAATCGAATATGGATAAAAAATGGACAATTAAGTATACTGGTCATGGTTTCGCTGGTCCAGTTACTTCGCAAGGTAACGGCACCTTTTATCAAATGTATCCTGCACCGTCGACTTCACCGACGGAAACCCATGCCACTCTAGTCAGATCCAAAGACAAATTTTCTGATTTCATAATGGTTGCCGATGTCAGGACGGATGAACAGTTAAGACAAAACTCAAAGCCTAATCCATGGGAGGTTGCTTGGATCTTCTTTCGTTATACAGACACATTTCACTATTATTGGTTCTCTCTCAAACCTAATGGTTTTGAACTGGGCAAGAAGGATTGCAATAGCTGTACTGATCCAATCGAGGGACAGAACATTCTATTCACAGGACCATTACCGACCCTGAAATTAAATTATTGGTCACAATGGACAATAGATGCCCAAAATAACCATATTATGATTTCTATTGATGGTAATAAAATAATAGATTTTACTGATGTAAATATGAGCAAGGCGTTAAGTAATGGTCAGCTCGCAATGTATACCGAAGACGCGAAAGTTAGTTTTGATAACTTTTACCTTTCACATTACAAGTAAAGTCATTTGATTTGGACCTTCAGATTATTAGATTGATTCACACGCTACACCTTTTTAAAAGATTTAATGCACAAGGCCTGATTTCAATCCTTTAATAGATATTGTATCTTGTACTCCCTTTTTTAGTTTTATTTGTACCGTCGTATCGCCTATATTTGCAGTCCTGTACTGCTGTTTAATTTCGAACCCATTTATTGGATTTTGGGACTCGTTTTTCTCAGTTGTATCAGAAGAAACATTGGAGATACCATTTAACATAATACTTGGAATTTTTACTTGGACGAAAGGTGGAGCAATGCCACCACCATCGTTGGTTGTTACCTCGAACGACAACGTAGCGTTATTAGTATCAAAAATAGGGTTCCGTACAACAGCATCATCGAGGGTGAATTCTATGAAGTACATCGTTTGTTCTGGTTCAGCCATATTTATTGATGTAAGTTTATAAATATTGTACCCTCCAAAGTAAAGATCGCCTGATGGAGATTGTGCTAATGCTATTATATTGTCATCGATTTCCCTGACATTTATGGCCAACTCATCTGTGATGCTATTGCTCTTATTGAGTCCAAGGGCATAGATAAATCCTTTATTATAGGAACCAAAAAGTAATTTGTCCTTAAGCTGAGCAAATTTATTGCTGTCATAAAATATTGCTTGAGTAGGAGCAATGGTTTCCCAGTAAGCCCTGATGGGTTTTATAGAGGAACTCTTGTCAAGCTCTGGAGACAAATCTGGTGGCTGCGTAGTTGGAAAGCCATAGTTGGCGCCTTTTTTGAGAATATTGATTTCATCGTAATGAACATCACCATTCTCAGTTATGGCCCCTGTTCCGCTTTTCTTGTCGAATGCAATCCCGAATATATTCCGGTGTCCTATCGTGAAAACAGCAGAATCCGGAAATGGGTTATCTGATGGAATATTGCCGTCCCTATCTATTCGAAGGATTTTGCCTACAAGGCTAAATTTGTTTTGTACAGAGTCAATCAGA
>JAKEIK010000282.1 GCA_022545895.1 Nitrososphaeraceae archaeon
TGTTATCATCCTTTAATATCCTCTTTCATTAATTCGCATAGGACAAGAGGCGACTTGAGGACTTTAATTATGAGTGATTTCAATTCTTACTCACCAATTGCCAGGAATCCTAACATTGCTGCAATAGACAGTATTACGAAAGTCGTTCGGTTGTTCAATATATTATTCAATATACTCTTTCGTATAAGAATACTGCCGTACAAGTATGTAAATGAAAATAAAAAACGTTCTCATCAGTGTAAACAATAATTAGATACTTGTATCAATAGTAATATTAGTGATAATTACCCAATTTGGATGTTAGATAGCATTTGATTTTCTTAAAACACAAATGAATTCAACGAAAAAATCATTTTGTTTCTGTCAAACCATTTTAACTTCTGAACACCATGTTTCATCTTCGGAGAAGGCAGAAGTCTTTATCGGTATAGGTATCGGATCGCTAATATTTGCTGTATCTCTAACTCTGGCAACGCTCGGGTATGTGGTGTTTCTGAAATAAAAATGACTATCAAGTTATTTTGTTCTTGCTGTAACGAAGTAATTGATGTGGGGTCCACACAGGATTTTTGTTATGAATGTCGTGAATTAATAGACAATAGTCAGATTGAAGGATATGAAACATGCCTGGAGTGTGGCATCTTAGAGGTAAAAGCAGGTAAAAGCAGTTGTTGAATTTCCCAATGCAGATAAAGCATATCTTGTAGAAGGGACCAAATGGGCATGGCTAAGCTTGTGTGGACATATGAAATTAGTATTGGCTAATATTGATTGATTGAATCTAAATGATTAACAAGGATAAGGAATCTATTTCTAGTACAATCCCACATACTGTAATTATCATAAAGTGCAGACACTTTGAACATAGGATTACTTATTTTGATTTTGGCGACAAAGAATTTAAGGAAATCAAATGAAATGCGTTAAATGCCTAATTCATGATCATAGTAATAGATTCGCAAAGAAATTGAATGATGATTTAGGGATTTGTGATTTATGCGCATCGTATAAAAACAAGATTAAGATTAAATAATTTTATATTGTATCTAATATTTGACTATGTTAAAGGACAGATTGAAAGATGAATAAGCAAGCGACAAATAACCAATCTATTATATTAGTAATAGTAATCGCAATTACATTTTTTATTACTATGCAAGTAGTTTATGGACAAGGACAAGTTAATAATTCTACAGTAGGGAAATCATATTCATACAGAAACGAACTAATAAACAGGATTATGAACTCAAATTGTACAGAAAAACGGCTTGTTATAGGGGCGGAAAAACCAACTTCTGTTTTATACTTATCCACAATAGAAAAAATTTTTAAAAATTGCGTAGCAGAGGGGGCAATAAATTAAAATCAAATGCGTTAATTGTCTAATCCTGGAGTATTCCGCTTACCGGATCTCTAGAAGATTTCTATTTAATCATTATAAGTGCAGAAAATCATAAGATTAAGTGCCAAGAAAACCTGCCAGATGCGACCTGTGTCAACATACAACGGAAATGCTTGTTTTTCATAAAGGTGGTAATTATTGTTTAATATGTAAAAGATACGAGGATTTGCTGTAAAAAATGATTGAGATTGGTTTAACCGAGTATTTCGGCATGGCTGAAGCGATCGGAATAATTGGGACAATGTTAGTAGTGTTATATTTCTCCAGAAAACAAACACAGAAACTGTCAGAAGATATTGAAACTAAGGTCCTAAACGATTTGGCTCAAAGGATGCATGCGCTACACGATATAGTAATAGAACACCCTGAACTGATAAGGGTGATAAGCAGGGTCAATGTAAATTCACCTGATATTGCCTATGCATATGATATTTTGTTTACGTTCGCCCACGCCTTTCATATGCACCAAAGAAAAGCGTTAAGCGAAAATGAGTGGATCGGTTGGTTGCGATGGATGAAGAGTTCTTTTCAACAAGGAGAAATAATGCAAATATGGGAAAGCACCATTGAAATGGAAAAATGGTTTGATCCCGCCTTCCATGAATTTGTCGAGAAGCAATTAATTCCTAAGGCCAAGTAAAGGTTTTGAAACAGAATTCCACACCGCTTTTATTTCATAGCCCTGATTTACATAAAGTATGATTGGTGGTGTTTCTTGACCACAATTCATTTTTATAATTACTATATGTTAGTCATGGTAAGGTACACAATCTGTTTGTAGTGGATCAAATTCTCGTGCATCAAATTGGGATGTTTGACCTGCAATATTTCCCCTCACCTATCAATAAACCCATTACTAGAACAAACAACGAATCTATGAATATCCCTAAGCGCACTTCTTATTGTCCTCTACAGGTGCTAACATGATCTTATTATCCATTCCTGACTCCCTGCTGTTTGGATACGTTAATCATAAATGAGTCTTGCGATTAGGGTCGATCTATCAGTAGGCCCACCTTATCAAAATCTAGATTAGGATGATGCGGTTCGATACTATCATTATGTGAAAACAAACTCTTGACAAATTTCTGGTCTGACATATCGACATCTTTCATATCATAAATATGACAATTTACATCATTGTCTCGTTCGGTCTCTAAAACGGATACACATAAAATGACCTCATCGTTATCAAGCGCGTTTACCTTCATAACCGATGTAGTAACAATACCAATAGCAACTGTTAGACTCAATAACAAAGTGTTGATTTTGTTTCTGTTATTCATTTGATATCATGTAAGCGTGCAAAGGTGATATATCCATCGGTGGCTTGGAACATAAGATTTTTCAGTCCTTAACGTCTAGAAGATTGCCATTTAATTATTATATTCTAATTATGAACCAAGAATTCAGTTTAACTAGGGGGTGCATGAACTATTTTTGATAGATGTGTTTCATCTTTAACATTTTTTCCTCTATTCAATTTCTTCCAGCACACTGTTTATTCCCCGACCATTGAACTGTCTGCCTTTTATTTTTACTGACCTGAGATTGACATTGAATTTTTTTATCAACAAAAAGGAGCCAACTGTAATTTTCTCGATATATTTAGCTCTGAAATGAAGATATGTATCTATTTCTTTGGTAAATTCGGTGGTTGTAAGCGTTGTATATTCTTCCTTATCACCTGTGTAGTCTCTTATCTACTATAAATCGTCTATTTTTTGTAAATCTCCAACTTTAAGAGAACGTAAAGCGCATACTCTCATAGCAATAGACGCTAACATCAAAAATGCAGTTTTAATTCTCTGGTCACTGAAATCTAATATTCTCTGTATTTCTTCATGCATACATCCTCTATCCATTCCATTTGTTTCTTTGCCGGTCTTCTCAGAATTAACAAATTTCTTGATTTTCTTCCAGTTTAATACAATATCATTTATTTCACACACGTGCTTTAGTGTAGCAGCTATAAGGTTCTTGTATTGTCTTGAGACTTTTTTGTCAACCAGATATTTTATAATGAGATTGGATATCTCCTGTTGCGGCAGTATTAGGAA
Organism: Nitrososphaeraceae archaeon; assembly: GCA_022545895.1. Lineage (GTDB taxonomy): Archaea > Thermoproteota > Nitrososphaeria > Nitrososphaerales > Nitrososphaeraceae > TA-21. The sequence goes on from JAKEIK010000282.1 coordinate 3,463, forward strand.
TGATAATAAATCCATTCCGTAATGATTCAGAAATTTCTCTAAACAAAATCTTTAAGAATTTTTCGCATAATTAGAATGCAGTGTGTTTATGAAATTAAAAATACCTGGCTGTTTTCGTCTAATACTTACATTGTTATGTATATCCTAATCCTCCTCTAGTAGAGAAGTGTTAATTAAATCATATATGTGCATGTATTAATTTATTTTAAACTTTCATTTTTTTGACATAATACTTTAAGCCAACCTACGAATACTTGATGAAAAATGACAGAATTTCCAGAACTTGGTCTTGCCGCTATGTACAGAATCATAAAGAAATCTGGAGGAGAGAGAGTTAGTGAGGAAGCGGCAGACCAATTAAGAAGGATACTTGAAGAAGTCGCCACTAAGATTTGTGTTCAGGCAGTTGATCTAAGCGTCCACGCTAGAAGAAAAACTATCAAAGCAGAAGATATTCAGTTAGCTGCAAAAAATTTGCTAAACTTAATACATTAGTTATTGAAAATCATCGTCACTTGGTGTTATCATGTCAATGGATACTCTGATTGTAGGTCTAACGGGCATGCCTGGAGCTGGTAAGACTACGGTTGCCAATTATCTATCACAGAAAGGTTTTCCACTTTTGGTTATGGGTGATGTAGTTAGAGAAGTCGCAGAGAGTGATGGGTTGGAACTTACAAGTGACAATCTTGCAAAATTGATGTTAAGACTTCGAAAGAGAAACGGACCCGAAGCCGTTGCACATTTGATTGTTAACAAAATCAAACTAATGAAAAAGGAAGACAAGCAGTTAAGTGTTGTGATAGTAGATGGAATTAGGAGCATGGCTGAAGTACGCCTTCTCAGACGGATAGGTTCAGTCAAATTGTTAGCTATTCACGGTTCAA
>JAKEIK010000283.1 GCA_022545895.1 Nitrososphaeraceae archaeon
GTTAACCCATTGCGAAAGTGTGTATTTCCAATCATAGCTATATATGTCCCCCTGGTCACTTTCGTCAATTATTTTTGTATACTTTGTCTTTTCATCTGTTCTCGCCAGGATATATGGTTTTAGAACTATAGCAAAGTCATTATAAGTATCATCAGTCCATAGTTGTACGCGCTTATTAGACATTTCCTTTGGTTTCGTCCCGCCTTGGTTATATTACTAGGATAATAAAAGACTTCGGTTATTGCACAGATATGGTTACAGAAAGCAGGCTAAGTTCATGCGATGTTTGATTTTATTGAAGTTGGTCAAAATATTTGGTTAATTAGTATGCCAGAGTGAGTCTTGGTCATGTTCGTGTTACGAAATATTTTAAATAATTGCTGCGAGGAGTGGTCAGAACTATGAACTATTTGTTGACTTGAGGATAAGGTTTTTGAATTCTTCTGCCTTTGAGAAAAGAATTAGATAAAGCTCGTCTAGATCAGATTCAGAAATTTTCATGCTCCGATTAGCGCTATATATCTTGAATCGATTGATAATTTGTGAAAAAACTGCACCTAATATGAAATCAAGTTCATTAGTAACAGTTTGTTCCAAGTCATATTTATTAATTCGCAAGAGCGCCGCAATTGCAGGTATTTCACTCGATGTATCTTCAACCGTCTCTTGAAACAATCCCATTATGTCTTCTTTCAATAAGTTTCGCTCTCTTCTAATTTGGTATCAAAATCCCGTATAGAGACTATTATTGCTCTTTACAATAATCCGAGGTTTGTAAGATACTCTACAATAGTTGTGTGAATGAGTAACGTCATCTATTTTGTAGCATTTACCGCAAACCCATGATACATATTCTTTGCATATATTGCAAATAGCAGAAGGGGTCAAATGAGTCCCGCATGCCCTGCAGGATCCTCTGTCATACATCCTTCATACACTATGATTTCCCTCTATTAGGGTTGTGCTTATGAAAATTGTGGTTCTCTATAGATCCTTATGGACGACATTGACGAATGATTGTTGAAATATGTAAAACTAAGCGATATTGTTATAATGGGTTATACATTAATTCCAAGTTTTTGGCATGCTCAAGTTTAGAATTAGCCAGAAGTTAGGCAAGAAGCATGTTTAAATACTATAATTGAGGTGGAACTAATTCGATCAACCTCCAATTATTGAAATCGAGTCACTTTACTTGGTTAATCAGAACTTAAATACGTAGAGAACAGAACTTTTCTTAATGTCGTCGGCATTCTGCTTTAATGGAGGAAATTCGTCTTTTATAGGCCAAAGACAGACAGACGAGGGGATAAAAAATAACCCGCGGCCGGATTCACCTAGAACCGCACCCCATTGTGAATTAAAAATTGATACTTATTTCTGTGAAAAAGAAAACGAAAGTAACTATCTAGGCAAGAGATTTTTCTTGATGTGTAAATCTTGCTACTGGTGTGCATCATGTCTGGTGGATGATCAGGCATATTTTTCAATATGTCCTGAGTGCCTCGCTGATAAAATGGAATGGCTGCCCATTTCACAGTCTGAATGTTACAGACTCGATTTTGATCAGAGGTTAGGTATGGTCTTACACTTTTGGAACAATGTTGAAGGGGGTCATACTTCTTGAATATCGCAGAAAGTGAAATAGCATGTCAAATGATAGCCAAAACTTGCGGATGCAAGAACAAAAACAGAAAAGTAACATATTCCATAATAGATTCTTACCATAACCTCTGCAGCGATAAGAGGGATATAATATTGGCACAGATAGAAGCCTGTGAAAGACTGTCAAAATATACTAAGGATGGAAGTGACCATATCTTACTCGAACATGAGATATTGGAATTGAAGCTAGCCTTGGATCTATTACATTAGGTAGACTAGTTCAAGAACTTCGAAAGGCCTTGCCCATTGGGCTACTGGTGTTATGGTGTTCCTTTTACAAGGTAAAATTGAATCCCCATACTTTGTTACAGATAGAAAGTGGTCTAGTTCCAGTCAGTCAAATGGTGGTCGGATTCCAGTCATATGGTGGTCTAATTCCAGTCATATAGTGGTCTAATCTCCGTCAGATGTCATTCAGATATCAGTCAGATGAGATACCCAAATTAGGCTACCCATTGCCGGCAGGTGATGATGAATCCGAACAACCAAACTTATGATATAAATCATCGTGATAAGTTAAATTATGCAATGGGAGGAACTATCCCTGTAAAGACGAAGCAGAAAGTCTTAAAGTATTGGCTATTGGGGATTCCAAGAAAAAAGATTGCAGAAAAGGCCGAAATAGGTGATGGAACTGTAACATCTATCGTACAAGAAGCCAAGGAAAATATTCCAGATGTCGATTTATTGCACGAAATTGCGAGCAAAATAACTCGAAATAATTGGGATATCAATATATTTTCTTCAGCAATCAGACATCGAAGAATCCTTTACAAGAAGGGCATAACTGATGATCAAATAGACAGTTTAATTGACAATGTAGATGAGCATTGCTTCAAAAAAAAATAAGAATAGAGCACTTTGTTAAACTCGTACAAGAAGTGGCGGAAACACTGTCAAAGTATGATTGTTCTATAAATGAGCTGCCTGAATCGATAACTGAAAAACAGTAGAATTGATCGAATTGGAACAAAAAATAGGGTCCTTAGAAACCGCTAGATTAGAACTACTAGTTGAAGCTAACTGAGAAGGAAATCAGTGATTATTCCCTTGACAAACCTCTTGTTGAGACAATAAAACGGCTTCGGGAAGAAATAAGCGATATCAAGGCAAGAGCAGTTATGGATAAGGTACGAATATTAGAGCTAGAGTCCAAATGGCATGTTGGTCGTTTTACACCAGATAACATGACGAGTGAGGAAGTTGAAGAAGCCGCTCAGTTGTTACTACTTAACTCAGTTGAGTTGGTCAAGGCAATAAAATATATTCAAAAGAAGGCCCCCTCTTTGCCCTATACTACTACAGGGCCCCGGTTTATAGATCAGGAGCATAATGGTAATAACACGGAAAAAGGGATACGATAGAATTGGAAGGTAGGTGCTATTTCTTTTGAATTATTGTCACAAATACACAATAGACGGGGCAACGAACGGCGTCGTTATTACCAATGTCACCAAAATATTTCGTGCTCCAGCTTTTGTATTTGTATCTATTTGCATATTATCTCCCAGTATCATGACTAACTCCTTGCATGTAGCTGATGCCCAGCAACGAACCAATATCGCAGCGACAGGCGATTGGGGTTGCAATTCTGATACCAAAAATACCGTCAATAATATTATTGCAAAGAAACCTAACCTGGTTCTTGCTTTGGGAGACTACTCTTACCAACCTACAGCCAAATGCTGGCTTAATGCAATAAAACCTATCGATAAAGTAACAAAGATAAATATAGGAAACCACGAAAATGCTCCAAAATATGGATTAGGCCAATACATGAAACATTTTGGTCTTTCAAAACAATACTATTCTTTCAATCTGAATAAAATCCACGTACTGACAATGGCCACAGAAGTTTCGTTTAAGAAAGGATCCGAACAATTCAAATTTGTAGAAAGTGATCTTAAGAAGGCATCTGAAAATCCAAATACAAAATGGATAATTGTAAATCTACACAAGCCTCTATACACTTCGCCCAATACGTGCTCATCTGCTTCATGCAAGAGCAGCACCTCCCTAATCAACTTGTATCATTCTGTATTTGATAGGTATGGAGTAGATTTAGTTTTACAAGGCCATATTCACAATTATCAACGGACTTTTCCAATTGAATATAATTTGAAAAATCCCACTAAACCAACCATAACTTCAAAAAGTACTTCAAAATATAACGACCCCCGGGGCGAAATTTTTGTTGTAATTGGTACTGGAGGTATCAACTTCCATGGATTAACAGGAAAATCGTCATTTGTTGCAAATCAACAGGCTATAAGATTTGGATCCCTCAGTATCACAATATCAAGTAATAGTAAGACACTCGACGCAAAGTTTTATGGTAATGATGGTTCCAATAAAGATAGCTTTACAATAACGAAATAATTACAAACAACTTGGAAGATTATATTTTCTTAAAGCAGTTAATTTTTTGATTCTCAGCTTATACTTCTACATTGTAGTCAGCGAGCAAATTCTTCAAAGAATTTGCCTGTCGCCACTAGCCTGTGTCGATATATTTGGACTTCGAAACATACGACGTTACCGGTTCAACACCCTCATGTTTATATCCATTGCTTTGAAATAACATCTATTGTTCAAATTCGTTAGCCTAGTTGTACTGACAGTTTTAATAACAAACGTTATTGCAACCAGTATGCTTAGTAGTTTTGATCAAGTGGCCATGAAGTATGCCTTTGCCCAGCAAGGACAAGTACGATGTACTAATGGCAGTTTGGTTCCTTCTCCTACCGAATGCCCCTCTACTGATGTATGTCCGTCCCCCTCTGGACCAAACACTGTGGCTTATTGTAGTCTAAGGGAGCCTGCAAAATCCTCTCCCACGGAAAGTAATATTCAAGAAAAGCAAGAGGTTGCCATCACTACAGATAAGGAAAGTTATCATCCAGGTGAGCCTGTAAAAATCATTATACAAAATGTAGGCAATCAACCACTGCGTGTTTCTGGTCTGAACTATAACCTGACAATCATCAATTTGGCTAATAATCAAAGCTATCCTCTAGTTCATGGAAAAACTTCTATACTCGCTGTAGACTCGGGTGCTTCAGCCAATGCCATTTGGGATCAGCTCGATGATAAAGGAAAACAAGTGAGTGCAGGAAACTACAATATTCTTGCAATATTAGGCACCTTGCGCGTAAACACAACATTTGCAATATCTCAAAAGTAAGTAACACTGACAACGGTAACAGCGTATGCATTTATTACCATACAACATTGAGTTATGGGTCAGATAGAAGTTTCTTATTTTTTAGACTGATACTAATGCATTCTTTATTATAAGTTGGTATCAAAATCCAACTAGGTATTTTAGAGCCATATACGACGTCATGCCCCTTCCATTTGAAGAAAGATAGCTTAAGTTTTGGTAGCGATTCTAATAATCAAGTGAGTCATGACATTGGCTTGTAGTTCAGATATTACGAATGTGATAGTCAGTTGCGAGTATGTTAAACCTAGCTATTCAGTTCTCTCGTTAAGATAGGTCTGCTTTACCCAATATGGCGGTTCTTCTTCCTGAAACTCCCGCCACGACAACCTGAATTCCAACAATTAACAATGCTATGCCTATGAGAATGCCTACAAGAGCAGCACCAATTACAGGTGATACGAGTATCATTATTGAGAGTATTATCTCCAATATACCTACACCGATGCTAAATCCTCTAGACCAACCTCGGCTTTCCCTATCCCCTACACCGTGCGAAATTCTTGAGATACCATCAAATAGTAATGCAAATGCTATCAAATATATCAAGAATACCGTAGTCCAAACAGGAAATGCGAGAGCTATAGCTGCTAAAATAATGACCAGTATTCCGAAACCTATGGTCGGTAGTCGAGACCTATGACGAATAAAGACTCCATAAATAACTCTCTCTATCCCCACTATCAATAGAATTGCCGCTGCTATCACTACTAGTGAAACTGTTGCAATTGCTGGTTGAATCAAAATCGAAATTGAGAGTATGATTACGATCACGCCTAATCCTATTTGCACTGCTCGAACCCAAGATGGGCTCTTTCCCGACATTCAGTATACCTTATATGTTCTAATATTTATATCATTATTGAGGGTTTTCTGTAAAATGTTACATAACATAATGTAAAATTTGGGTTTGTTTATATACCCGAAATATCTCGTCAACACCATCAATTGAATAACATTATTCGTCTCTTATAGTAGATGAACTTCCTTTTTGACAATAGCATTAACTGCCGGGACCACAGGTATTTGCTTGCTCTGTAATCCCTGTAGTCGTTTCCGGACCTCTAGACGTGTTAAGAGCAAAATATTTCCAACAACGCCTGTCGAATTTTAGCATAGTATATGGCATTTCAGAATTCCATTGTCACAATTGCCTTATCCTATGTATCAATATCTATTTCCATATTTGATACTTTGAAATAAGTAAAGCGAAGTTGACTGATATTTCCACGATTGAACATTCCGGCGTGGCCAAGCACTATGAAAGTTCTTGAAAGTAGAAAAAATTAAAATATGAAAAAATTCTCAATTTTAGAGTGACGAGTTGCGATTAGCCCATATTCTTACTAAACCCAGGCAGAAAAGATCATGATCGAAAAGACTGTTGTAATGGAAATAGGTAATTCATTTTCAAAAACACAAGTCAATGGGAATCTGGTTATCCCAGACGCTCCAATTGGTTTAGTCGTCTTCGCTCATGGTAGTGGAAGTGATAAAAGTAGTCTAAGAAACCAACTAATCTCAAGAATCCTAAATGATAATAGAGTTGGTACTCTCCTCTTTGACCTCTTAAGTGAAGAGGAGCAAGAAAGCGACGTAAGGGCTATGAATCTCATGTGTAAAATCCCGGGCCTGACATTAAATAAATTTAACATACGTTTGCTTGCAAAAAGACTTATTGGAGCCTCGGAGTGGATTAATAATTACTCTGGTCTAGGTAAATTCAAGTTAGGTTATTTTGGCTCAAGTACGGGAGCTGCAGCCGCACTTATGGCTGCAACTAAATATAATGTTGAGGCAATCGTTTCACGTGGCGGAAGAACAGATTTGATCGATAAACAA